>DASTDR010000172.1:0-2482 GCA_035710265.1 Gemmatimonadales bacterium
CGGTCACGCAGGTATTGGTCCGGAACGGACAGACGATCGTGATCGGAGGTTTGCGGGATCAGCAGAAGGATGTCACGCGAGGCGGCGTTCCAATTCTTTCCGGGATTCCGTTACTTGGCGGATTGTTCGGGCGATCGGATCGAAAGACGAATCAGACGGAGCTGTACCTGTTTCTGACACCTCGCATCCTTAGGACCGACGCTGACGCAGACAGTGTGACCGCGCCACGGCTGCAGCGGAGCGGACAGCAGTAGTCTCGACTCTGCCCTCGGGGTATCAACTCGCGCATTGGCAGACAATGCGGCAAAGCGCCCCTCAGGTCAGACGACGCCTTGACTGCAGAGCGTTCTGTGTATCGGGAATCCGCGGTCCGCCTCTGGCGGCGCCAAGTGACCGACAAGTACGTTACCAGTCGCTCGCTGATTACGGCGGGCCCGCACGGGACCCGCCGTCTTTTCAGTCCGTGTTCCGCCGGAACGAAGGGCCGCTGGACCACTGTTGGTTTGGAGAATCAGCCCGTCCACTTTGCCTTTACTTTGCCGGTCCAAAGTTGCCAGAGCGTCACGGGCCATCCCGTCGTGCTCACAATTGCCAAACAAACATCGGCCCCGCGCAGCGGGCCGACTTTGGAGGCCGGTGCTCAACCAATTGAGCTACGGACCTAGATGTGCTCGTGTATCTCGAACGCCTGACGCTCAAACTCATGACCGACCACCACCTGCCCACCGCACGGGGCCAACTCTGAGGTCAGGGGATCGTGTTTCGCCCAGGTACTGTGCCGCAGACTGTGCCGGAGGGTGATTGCGAATGACTGCAAATGGCATCCCTTCGCGCGAAAACATGCGGAAAAAACAACGGCCCCGCATAGCGGGGCCGAGTTTGCAGACCTCTGCCTTACCACTTGGCTACGGCGCCGAGGCGTCAAAAGTCACCAAAACAGAACCCTTTCTCAACCCCGCAGAGCGTCCATGAGTTCTGCAGCGCGCCCCAATACCTTCTGATCAGCGCCGGGAAGCTGCGCGATTCCGCTCGCCAGGCGCTCGACGCGCCGCACGCGCCCCTTGTGAAGTAGGCGTTTCCCCGCACCCGTCGCCTCGACCATCTGCACGCGCCGGTCCTCCGCATCACGCACCCGCCGCACCAGGCCGCGCCGCTCCAGCCCATCGATCAGTCGCGTAATCGTGGGACGCCGCACCTGCTCCGCCTCCGCCAGCGCGCTCATCGTGACGGGGCCCCGAAACACCAGCACCGAGAGCACCGAAGCGCGCGGCGCGGTCAGCCCGATGGCTTTGTCCTCGACGCGCAGCCGCCGCAGCAAATGGATGGCGGCGGAATGCAGCCGGTCGGCAATGCCCCGCACCGCGGGGACTTGACGGGTTCCCGTACTCATAATTACTTAGCTAAAGCTAACTATTGCCTCGGGAGCTCACAATGGCCGCCGCACTGTCGGACATCGCCCAGGTCACCAATGTCGTGCACGACATCGACCGGGCCGTACGATTCCACCGCGACGTACTCGGCTTGCCGCTGCTGTTTCAGGCGCCCCCGTCGCTCGCGTTCTTCCAGTGCGGCACACTCCGGCTGATGCTGTCGCCGCCCGAGACGGCCGAGCAGGATCATCCGGGCTCGTGCCTCTATTTTCGTGTCACGAACATCGAAGCGGTGCATCGCACCCTGGCAGGACGCGGCGTCACGTTCGTGGACGAACCCCACCGCGTGCATCAAACGGCCGACTACGAGCTGTGGATGACCTTCTTCCACGACCCGGACGGCAACCCCATGGCGCTCATGGAGGAGAAACGGAAGGCCTAGCCTTTCGAAACGACGACCAGACGGCGACGCCGGCGACAAGGATGTTCGCGACAATGACTGGTGTCGAATGAATCAGCACGCCGTACAATGTCCACAGACCGGCCGCGACGCCCTGGACCCGACGCAGCTGCACTCCGCCTTTCACGAAGTACGACACCATGAACACCGCCGTCGCGAGCCAACCGACCAGGTCGGGGTTCATCACGCCTGTCCCTTCAGCAGCTTGAGGACCTCGTGGTGACCCTTCATGGCCGCGAGCCCGATGGCGCTCGCATCCATCGCGTGCTTCGCTTTGGGATCGGCGCCGCGCGCCAGCAGCAGCTTCACCGTCTCGACCTGACCGAAGAAGGCCGCGAGCCCGAGCGGCGCGAAGCCGTCCGCAGACAGCGCCTGCAGCAACGTGGGATCGCGATCGAGCAGCTCGGCCACGCGGCCGGTCTGACCGACGGACGCCGCATCGAAGATGTCCAGCTCGGGGCGCGCGTCGAGCAGCACGGCAACCGTCTCGGGCTTGTGATGGTACTGCGCGATCATCACGGGCGAGTGCCCTCGCTCGTTGCGCGCATTCGCGAGTCCCGGCTCGGCGGCGAGCAGCGCTTTCAACCGGGCCGTATCGCCGGCACGAACGACGTCGAAGATTTCCTGTGCAGCGCTCATGACGGATCCCTGG
>DASTDR010000173.1:0-4695 GCA_035710265.1 Gemmatimonadales bacterium
TGCCGGGCTGGTGCTGTCACACACGGCGCGGTCGGTCGGCGTCGGTCTCGTGGCCGGCGGCGGACTGGCAGCCGCCCTGGCGACCGTCCTGATGGCCACACCCGCTGCCTCGGAGATCGGAGGCCTGGTCCGCGTGTTCGACCCCGTGGCGTACGTCGCTGGCACGCTGATCATCGCCGCGGCATGTCTGGCGGCCGCCTCGGTTCCAACCCTGCGTGCCGCCCGCATCGATCCGATCGCGACGCTGAGAGAGGACTGAGGTCCTATCGGCCCGGTACGCGCCTCCGCAGCTCGTCGGCGAAATTCCGCAGGAAGATGACCTGGTGTTCCCGTGTTCTCGCCGGTATCAGTGCGATGACCCGCTTGCCATCCGGCGCCAGGTCGTAGTTCTTCGCGTCGCCGAAGGGCCGTGCCAGCGTCGTCTCGGACCACAGCCGGACCTGTTCCACGACGAACTCGTTGCCCGTGATCGTGTAGGTCGCGGCCATGATTCGGTAGTCGTCCTCGAAGAACAGCGTGCGACTGCCTGGCGGCCCCCAGCGTGGATACAACCCTCCGGCGTTCGAGATCTGGAAGCGCCTGCCCGCGTTGGGATACGCGCGAACGTACACTTCTCGGCTGCCCGAGTCGTTCGACGTGTACGCGAGCCAACGGTCATCGGGCGAGAAGGTCGGGTGGATCTCGGTGGACTGCGAGTTCACCACCGGCTCCGTCTTGACGGACTTGACCCCGTCTCGTCCGCTCTCGATCGTCGCGACGGTCACGTCCCAGGTGCTGCCGCTCCATTCCTGAATCGCAATCTGCTTCCCGTCGCTCGTGAAGGACCACGGCATCTGGGCTCGCCCACTCTTGATCAACGGCTGCGGGCTCGCGTGGTCCGACGGAGTCCACCATGTGCCGTCAGGGGAGCCGAAGACGATGTACCTGCTGTCTGGGCTCCAGAGGGGAGCGTAGCTGCGGCCGTCGGCGGTCACCTTCGACATGCCACCGAGCCGCAGGTCCCGGACCCAGATGTACGACTTCTGTTTCTCCAGCATGTCCACGGCCAGACGCCGGCCATCGGGAGACACCGCGGGACGCGCGTAGACCGCGGGGTCGGCCAGCACTGGTTCGAGCGTGCCTCGGCTGTCCACCCATTGCACAGTGACCGGTACCCCCGCCGGCCCCGTGCGGTAGATCAACGTACCCGTTCGGGAGACATCGAATCGAGCCGTGCCGTTGGGGTTCGGGCCGTAGGCAACCTCTTCCAGCATGGGCACAGGCTCACCGACGAGTTCCAGCCGTTCTGGATCGAGCCTGACGGCGAAGAGGGTTCCCCCAGCCACATACAACAGATGTCCCTGCCCGTCCGATGCCGGGAGGTAGCGGCCGTACGTGCCTCCGGGCCGCAGCGTCTTCCGCTGGCGACTCTCGATCGACAGGACCTCGATGTTGCCCTCATCGAAGATCGGGAAGACGTTGTAGCTGCTGGCGTTGAACAGGACGGCCTTGCCGCCGGGAAGGATGTGCGGCCAGCGATAGAAGTTCTCCCCACTTTCGGTCTGCCGTTCCGTCAGGAGCTCGGGCGTGCCTCCGGCGTCGGGGATCCGCGACAGACCGCGCGGCGTGAGCGCGGCGATGATGAAGCCGTCCTCGCCCCAACTGCCCCCGGCGCCGTCTGCGGCGGCGCACAGGATCTTCACCTCTCCGCTTTCGAACGACACGGCCTTGAGCATGCCCTGGGCGAAGAACCCTACCGACCGTCCGTCGGGTTTGAAGAACGGCGCGGTGGCTCCTGCCGTATCCGGCAGTTCCACCGCATTGCTCTGGTCGAGGCGCCGCGTGAACAGCTGCGAGTTAGACACCCACACCAGGCGCGTGCCGTCGGGGGAGATGATGACGTCGGCGCCGGTTCCGGAATCGAGCGACACGTCCGGCCCGAGGTCGACGGGGAGCCGCTCCAGGGGCTGTTCGACGTCGCGGGCGGCACCCCAATACAACACGCTCACCGCGACGAGGGCGAGTGCCAGCACTCCGATCAGAGCCGCGGCCGCTTTCGGGAAGCGCGCCGGCGGTTCCTCCGCCGCGTCTTCGTCCAGCAAGGTCCAGACGTCGCCGATGTCGTGAAGCCGCTTCTTCGGATCCTTCTCGAGGCACTTCGACAGCAGCCGTCGCACCTGGAACGGGGCTCGGCCAAGCTCGGGCTCCTTCATCACGACGGCGGCAAGCGTCTCGGTGACGTCTTCCCCTTGAAAGGGCCGTCGCCCGGTGAGCATTTCGTAAAGCACGACGCCGAACGACCAGATGTCCGCGCGCTTGTCTACCGGCTTGCCGCGCGCCTGCTCGGGGCTCATGTACGCGGCGGTCCCCAGGATGACGCCGGCACGCGTCATCGCGGGGCTCGTGATCGTCGGTGATTCGACGGCTGAAGTGGATGGCGAACCGGAATCGAGCGCCTTGGCGAGGCCGAAGTCGAGGACCTTCACGGCTCCGTCCGGCCGCACCTTGATGTTCGCGGGCTTGAGGTCGCGGTGGATGATGCCGCGTTCGTGCGCCGCTCCGAGCGCCTCGGCGATCTGCCTGGCGATCGACAGCGATTCGTCGAGCGGGATCGCGCCGTGGGCGATGCGGTCGGCCACGGTCGGACCCTCCACCAGTTCCATCACCAACGCTCTCGTGCCGTCGGACGATTCCAGTCCGTAGACGTGCGCGATGTTCGGATGATTCAGCGACGCCAGGACCTGCGCTTCGCGCTGGAATCGTGCGAGGCGATCCGCGTCATCCGCGAACGCGTCCGGCAGCACCTTCAGGGCGTCGTCGCGCTTGAGCAGTACGTGGTGCGCACGCCAGACCTTGCCCATGCCGCCTTCGCCGATCAGGGCGGTCACTTCATAAGGCCCGATGCGCACGCCGGGGCCGACGACCATTCAGGGAGGATTCTACGTGAAGGTCCCGCGGAGTAGAGTGTGGACGCAGGTGATCTCACAACGGGTATCGGCCTGGATCGCGGTTGACTGGGCCGTGGCGGCCTATTCGCTGTTCGTGGCTGTTCTGGCGCTGGTGTTCGCAGGCACCATCCCGCAATGGCCCCTGCTCGTCGTCGGTCACACTGCCCTCGTGGCAGCGCTCCTCCTGCTGCCAGCTCGCGGCGCACGGTGGGAGCGGATCCGTTCCGGCGAATCAGCGTGGCTGAGCGGCGCGAGGCGGGTCGGGCGATTCCTGCGCTACACGTATCCGGCGCTGCTGCTGACGCCTTTCTTCGAAGAGGTCCGGTTCACCGTCACGGCGCTGGGGCCGGGCCGGGCGTACTGGTTCGAGCCGCATCTCTACGCGATCGACCGGGCGCTCTTCGGCACGACGCCCGCGGTGGCGATCTCGCAGGCGCCCGCTCCGCTGCTCGACGAGCTGATGCACGCGCTGTACTTTTCCTACTACCCGATCATCATCGGGGGCATCGTCATCGCCTGGCTCGGGAAGGGCGCCACGACAAGACCCGGTCCCGGGTTCCACACCGCGATCACCTCGATGATGCTCGGCTTCTTCTTCTCGTACGTGTGGTACCCATTCCTGCCGGCGCGTGGACCGTGGGAAAACCCGGAGCTGATGGCGGGGCTTCGCGAGTTCCAGGGGTACCTGTTCACGCCGCTGGTGCGCTGGATGATCGACGGCGTCGCCGTGTCGGGCGGATGTTTTCCGAGCGCGCACGTCGCGGGGACGTGGGGACTGGTCGTGGGGCTGGTGCCTGCCCATCGCACGCAGGCGGCGTGGCTCGGTCTGCTCGCCGCAGGTCTCAGCGTCTCGTGCGTCTACACGCGTTATCACCACGCCATCGACATCGCCGCTGGATTACTGGCTGCGGCGGCCGGCGGAGCGGTCGCCTACGCGCTGACCCGCAGGCGGGACGCGGGCGCCGCTGGCTTTGAGTGAGGCGCCCAGCGCGCGGAACGCGCGGCGCATTTCCACGTACGAATAGTTCGCGTTCCGGCCGCTCGGATTGGGCAGCACGAACACCGCCGAGTCGCCAAGGCGCTCCTTCTGCAGCCCCAGCGCCACCGGACCTGGGCGAGCCGGAAACAGCGCGCGGAACACGGTGACGCCGACGAGCGCGACAACGGGCGGCCGATGGCGTCGGATCTTCCGGCGGAGCCTCGCAGCGCCGGCAATGTATTCCTCGCGCTTCAGCGTATCGATGCCGGGCGTCGGTCTCGACACGACGTTGGTGATGCCGTACCCCCACTCCGGCAGCCGGTCGTCGTCCAGGCAGGTCAGCGGCTCGGGCACCAGTCCGGAGTGAAACAGCAGCTTCCAGAAGCGATTCGAGAAACCGGCGAAGTGGTGCCCGGTCAAGGCCGAGCGCACACCTGGATTGATGCCGACGAAGAGGACGCGGACTCCCGAACGAATGCGGTCACGGAGTCGAGGAAGCGGCTTCACGTCGCGATCGTAGGCGAAAGGCGGCCTCGGGCCGTTTTTCGGCCAGCGGTGTCTAACCAGTCAGGTCTGTAGGCCCACCGCCGAGGAACCAGCATGCAGTTTGCCAACTTCGTCCAGCTCATTGCCATCGGCCTGCAGGCCCGCATCCCGATGCACATGACCGGCTTTCCGGGCATCGGCAAGACCGAGTTCACCAAGAGCCTCGAGGCGGGATTCACGCGCGCCGGCGTGAAGTGCAAGGTGTTCACGCTGGTTGGCTCGATTCGTGAGCCGCAGGACTTC
>DASTDR010000174.1:0-5063 GCA_035710265.1 Gemmatimonadales bacterium
GGAGGTGTCATCTGTACGAGCCGCCAATCGTCACCGCTCGCGAAATCGGCGTCCAGCCGCCACCCCAGGCTCTCGTAGAAGCGCTTGGCGCGATCGACGTCGGACACTGGAATGACGACGACCTCGAGCTTCAGATCGGTCGTGGCGGCGGTGCGGATGTGGGTGGCGTCTTCATGGATTGTCTGAGTACTCATTGTGACCTCCGTGTTTGCTGGTAAGTGGATCAGGATCACGCTACGTGTTGCACAGCCGTTTTCGCGGCGAGCTCTTCGACCGTTGCGCCAAGCACCCGGTTGAAGGCTGGGAACGGATGAATGACGTCGGCGAGCGCCTTCAGCGGCGTCCGCAGCTTGATCGCGAGCATGAGCTCGCCGACGATCTCGCCGGCACGCGGCGTGACCAGGGTCGCTCCGATGAGCACGCCCCGCTCGCGGTCGGCGACCAGCTTCACCGCGCCTCCGCGGAAGTCGTGAATGTAGCCTCGCGCGGTCTCAGCCGGATCGGCGCGGACGACAACGACGTCGATGCCTCTGGCGCGCGAGGCAGCCTCCGACAGTCCGACCGACGCGATCTCCGGATCGGTGTACGTTACGCGAGGCACGGCGGTGTGGTCGGCCGTCGCGTTCATGCCTCGCAACCGCCGTGCGATTACCTGACCGTGGTAGTGAGCCAGATGGGTGAACCCGCCAAGTCCCATGACGTCACCGGCGCCGAAGACGCCGGGGTGCGCTTCGAGCGTCGAGGGGTCCACCTTCAACCAGCCGCGCTCCGTCTGCGCGAGCCCGGTGGCGCGCCATGCCTCCACGTTCGGCCGGCGGCCAGCGGCAACCAGCAACCGGTCGGCCGAGACGACAGCTCCGGACTTCAGGTGGAGGACCACCGCCGAGCGGCAGGGCGATGGCTCCGCGAATTGCCGGTCGACGGCGACACATGGGTCACCGATCAGCAGCGTGATGCCGTCCGCCTCCAGATGTGGCCAGAGCGCGGTTCCGGCTTCTGGCTCCTCAAGGCCAAGGAACGTGGGGCCGGCTTCGATCAAGGTCACCTTGGAGCCGAGGCGTGCGAAGGCCTGCCCCAGCTCCACGCCAATGGCACCCGCGCCGAGTATCGCCAGCGAAGCCGGCAGCTCACGCGGAAGCGCTGCCTGACGATTGGTCCAGAAGTCAACGGTGTCCAGGCCGGGGATCGGCGGGATCGCCGCGGTGCTGCCGTTGGCGATCACGACGGCGCGACGCGCGATGAGTTGCTCGCGTCCAACCGTGACCGTGCGTAGGTCCGCGAGTTTTCCTTCGCCTCGAAAGAGCTTGGCGCCAGTCGCCTCCATCTCGGCAGCGGGCCCGCTGTCATCGAGGTCGCGTGCCATCCGCAGCACGCGTTTGGAGACTTGAGGAAGTCGACCGTCCAGTCGACACGTGAAGCCGCGAGGAGACGAGCGCGATCGGCCTCGCTCAAGGTTTCGCCGGAGCGAAGCAGGGTCTTGGAAGGCACGCAGCCCCAGTACGGGCACTCACCCCCGACCAGCTCCCGTTCGACCACTGCGAGCCTGAGCCCGGAGTCCTGAAGACCCACCGCAAGCGCTTCTCCAGCGACGCCCCCACCGAGACACACAACGTCAAATTCCTGCGTCAAGTCCGTACCTCCGTGACCACCAGCGACGGCGGCGCGCTACGAAGCATTGCTCGCGCGAAGCGCAGTCGTCTATCAGACTTTAGTATCGGTTTCGGCTCACGCGCGACCGTGCCGTGAGCCTGGCTTCAAGTCGATACGAAGGTGTCGTGGATACCTTCGTCTGATAGATCCCACCCCGCGCATCTGGTTTGATGGCTCGAGGAGATCAGCATGAAGCCATTCGAACGACAGGCCCATCCCATGACACTCACAGCCGCAATCGTCGCCATCGCGTTGGTAGTGCTCGTCCTAGCATCGACGTCTGTGCGGCGCGGAGACACTGCCGCCTACGCGACGAAGGTCGCCGCTGTGGCAACGACGACCGACGCTGCGGCGGCCGAAAACAGCAGCGCCGTCCGACCGTTTCAGGTGAGCGTCCCTGAAGCGGCCCTCGTCGAACTCCGTACGCGGATCACCGCGACCCGGTGGCCGGAGCGGGAAACGGTCGCGGATGCATCGCAGGGCGTGCCGCTGGCGACGATTCAGGAACTGGCGCGCTACTGGGCCGCTGATTACGATTGGCGAAAGGTAGAGGCGAAGCTGAACGCCCTGCCGCAATTCATCACCGAGATCGACGGCCTTGACATCCATTTCATTCACGTGCGTTCGAAACATGAAAATGCGTTGCCGCTCATCGTCACGCACGGATGGCCAGGCTCGATCATCGAGCAACTGAAGATCATCGATCCCTTGACCAATCCCACCGCACATGGGGCGAGCGCCTCGGACGCGTTCGATGTGGTGATTCCGTCGATGCCGGGCTACGGGTTCTCCGGCAAGCCGACGAGCACCGGCTGGGGCCCCGAACGCATGGGCCGAGCATGGGCAGAACTGATGAAGCGTCTCGGCTACACGCGCTATGTTGCGCAAGGCGGTGACTGGGGTGCGTTTGTGGTGGACCAGATGGGCTTGCAGGCACCTGCGGGATTACTCGCCATCCACACCAACATGCCTGCGACCGTTCCCGCTGATGTCGACAAGGCTCTCCTGGCCGGCGATCCGCCGCCATCCGGTCTTTCCACCGAGGAACGCCGCGCCTATGGGCAGCTGGTCAGGACTTTCAAGCAAGTCGATTACGCGAGGCTGATGGGGTCGCGTCCGCAAACCTTGTACGGGATCGCGGATTCACCCGTCGGCTTGGCGGCCTGGCTGCTCGACCACAACGATGCGGACGGCCAGCCGGCTGCGGCAGTCGCCTCGGCTCTCAAACGTACCGCGAGCGCCACGGGCGAACTGACGCGTGACGAGATCCTCGACAACATCACGCTGTACTGGCTGACGAACACGGGGGTCTCTACGTCTCGTCTCTATTGGGAATACAAGGGTGGGTTCTTCAACGCCAAAGGCGTCTCCATCCCGGTCGCCGTGAGCGTCTTTCCCGGCGAGCAATATGAAGCCCCGCGGAGTTGGACAGAGCGCGCCTATCCCAAGCTCCTCTACTACAACAAGGTCGACAAAGGCGGGCACTTTGCGGCCTGGGAACAGCCGCAACTCTTTTCAAACGAAGTGCGCGCGGGCTTCAGACCGTTGCGTTGAATCGTCGAGCAGCCGATCTAGTGATGCTTCTCAAGTGAGCATGAATTCAACGACGGCCTCCGTCGACGGAGCGGCCACCTGCTCCTTCTGACGAGGCCGTCACACTCGCGACAGTGTCTCACCCGGCACGCACAATCCGATGTAGCGCACCGCTCGCGGGCCCGGCCGGCAGCATCACACAATCGCAAGGTTACGAGCGCATTCGAATGCACCGCGCACTTGCAGGGCGAGTGCGGAATCTTGGGAAGCTGATGACCGCGAGCATGGCTGCGGGCGATACGAAGGTGTCGTCGATACCTTCGTCTGATGGATCCCACGCCGCACGTCTGGTTTCATTCGTTCGAGGGGGACAGCATGAAGCCACTCGAACGACTGACCGACCGCGTTAGCTTCCGAACCGGAATCATCGTGTTTGGCGCGATGACATGTCTCGCACTCTCGTCAACGCCCGCCGCTGCCGAAAACAACGACACCGCCATCCGGCCGTTTCGCGTCAACGTGCCGAGGGCGGACCTCACCGATCTCCGCCGACGGCTCGTGGCGACCCGCTGGCCCACCAAGGAGCTCGTCGAGGATCGGTCGCAGGGCGTGCAGCTCGCGACGCTCAAAGAGCTCGTCCGCTACTGGGCGACGGACTACGAATGGCGCAAAGCCGAGACGAAGCTGAACGCCTTTCCGCAGTTCGTGACGAAGATCGACGGCGTGGACATCCACTTCATCCACGTCAAGTCGCGTCACCCGAACGCGATGCCGCTGATCATGACGCATGGCTGGCCCGGCTCGGTCATCGAGCTGCTCGAGACCGTGGGCCCGCTGACCGACCCGACTGCGCACGGCGGCACCCCCCAGGACGCCTTCCACCTGGTGCTGCCGTCCTTGCCCGGCTACGGCTTCTCGGGCGAGCCGACCGAGCTCGGCTGGGAGTCCGGCCGCATCGCCCGCGCGTGGGCGGAGCTGATGAGGCGCCTCGGCTACACGCGCTACGTCGCCCAGGGTGGCGACGTGGGCGACTCCGTCACGGACGCGATGGGGCGCCAAGCGCCCGAGGGGCTGATCGGCATTCACCTCAGCTTGCTCGCGGGGGCGTTGGGCATCGCCGATCAACTGCCGGCGAAATCCGAGCAGGAACGCGCGGCGCACAACGCGCTCGCGACGTTCAGGACGAGTGGCTTCGGCTACTTCCTGGAACAGTCCACGCGGCCACAGACGATCGGCTACTCCCTGCTGGATTCACCCGTCGGGCTCGCGGCCTGGTTGCTCGACCATGACACGGACAGCTACTACAAGCTCTCCCGCGCGTTCGTCGACCGCGAGCCCGTGGGCAATCTCACCCGGGAGAGCATCGTCGACAACATCACGCTGTACTGGCTGACGGGCACCGGCGCCTCGGCCGCCCGGTGGTACTGGGAGTTCGGACAGGTTCTGGCCGCAGCCGGTGCGGCCGGCAAGGCTCCTCCGCCGGTCAAGGTTCCCGTCGGCTTCACGACGGTCCCCGGCGAGATCTGGGCTGCCCCGCGCAGCTGGGTTGAGACGATGTACCCCGGCCTCGCCTACTTCAATCAGGTCGACCGCGGCGGGCACTTCGCGGCATGGGAAGAGCCGGAACTCTTCTCGGCCGAGGTGCGGGCCGCATTCAGCTCACTGCGCCGATGACGCCATTGTCTTCACCTCTCCTCAGGAGGAGGTTCGATGCCAACCCAGACCACTGATCTCTTCCTCCTCGACGATCTCGAGGACGTCGGAAGGACGCGTGAGCTGGCCGAAAGCGATCTGGATGCGCTTCACGCCGTCGCAGACTGGATCAAGGCTTTCGTGGTCAGGCCTCACGGGGATCTCGGCCGTGCTGGCCCCGTCTGTCC
>DASTDR010000175.1:0-5074 GCA_035710265.1 Gemmatimonadales bacterium
CGGATCGCGACAGCGAGCGCCGTTTTCCTGTTGACCGCGCTGGCGGTATCGCCGGCGATTGCGCAGAAGACCGATTGGCCGGCCAGGCCGGTCCGATTCATCGTGCCGTTCCCGCCCGGGGGCACGGTGGACCCGCTTGCGCGGCTGGTGGGAGCCCGGCTGACGCCGGTGCTGGGGCAGCAGTTCATCGTGGACAACCGGCCGGGAGCTTCGGGTTCGCTCGGCACGGGCATCGCAGCGAAGGCCACACCCGACGGCCACACGTTTGTTTTCGTGTTCGACACGCACGCGGTGAATCCGGCGCTCCTGCGGCTGCCGTTCGACACGATGAAGGATCTCGCGCCCGTCATGCTGGTCAGCACGGCGCCCTACGGTATCGCGACCCATCCCGGCAAACCCTACCGAAACCTGGCGGACGTGATCAGGACGGCGAAGGGAAAGCCCGACACGGTTACTTTCGGCTCGGTCGGCAGCGGCAGCCTCGGCCACCTCATGATGATGCTCGTGCAGCAGGCGGGCGCATTCAGGGTCGTGCACGTCCCCTACAAGGGCGGCGGCCCGATGACCGTGGACGCGCTGGGCGGCAACATCGACCTCGCCGTCGGCACGGTGGCGTTGCTGACGCCGTTCGCAACGGGCGGCAAGCTGCGCGTTGTCGGCGTCACCAGCAGCCAGCGCTCCGCGGCGCTTCCCGAAGTGCCGACGGTCGCGGAGCAGGGATTCCCCGGGTTCTCTGCGCTGGCCTGGTGGGGCATTTTGACGACGGCCGGAACACCCGCACCCGTCATCGACAAGTTCAATGCCGAGCTCGTGAAGGTCTTCGCCCTGCCGGACGTGCGCAAGCAGCTCGTCGGGACGCTGGGCATGGACCTCATTGCGAGCAGCCCGGGGCACCTGCGGAAGTTCGTGGCCGCCGAGATCGCGCGCTGGGGAAAAGTCGTGCGCGAGCACAAGATACGCGCCGACTGACTCGTGAAACGCGAAACGGGAATCGTGAAACGAAAGAACGCAGTTGCGTTTTACGATTCGCGGTTGACGATGCGCGGATTCTGAAACAGGCGCACGGGTCCGAGACGTCCGAAGACCGGCAGTTTCAGCGCGGGGGCGAAGGGGTTCACGCCGAAGGTGAGCCCGAGCACGTTGATCTCGAGGCCTTCGACGCCGCTCACCACCACGCCGAACAGGCCGAACAGCGACAGCTGCAGGCCGCTGCCGCTCGGCGCAGGCCCGATCAGGCGGGGGCCGTTGTAGTCCTTGCCGATCGCGGTCGGCGGCAGGTCCAACTCGAGCTCGGGCACCGCGCGGGCGATCCAGGCGGTGAACGTGTTGGAATTCGGTCCCGGCCAGACGCTGTATTCGCCGGCGTACGGGTAGTCGCGCGCGGCCTTGTCGATGCGCGCGATCAGCGCGTCCACGCCCGGCCCGCGCTTGTCCGCCAGCAATTCCGGCTCGTTGCCGAACCAGCGGCCGTCGGCCAGCCGCTCGTGAATCACCACCGCCGTATCGGAATGGCGCAGGCGCCAGCCAACCAGCTCATAGACGGTATAGCCGGGGGCGCCGGCCGGCTTCACCGCGACCCAGGTGTGAACGCCAAAATAGCCGCGCCAGCGTACCGCGCGCGCCCCGTACACCTGGACCACGGCTTCCGGTGTTTGCGCGGGGTCAGGCGCGAGCCCGACCGGCTCGCGGCTCGCCGTGCGCCAGTCCGCCGCGCCGCCGCGCGCGACGAGCAGCAGCGCCACGACAATGAAGGCCGCGAGCAGGCCGGTCACCTGGAGCGCGGAGGGCACTTTCATCTCAGATCAGTTACAAGTTGCAAGGTACAAGTTACAAGAAGCTGTCTTGAAACTTGAGACTTGAATCTTAAAACCGGGGCTCACTTCGCGAGCCCTTCGGCCTTCATCGCCTTCTTGACGGTATTGCGGTCGGCCATGCGCTGGATGAACGACTGGAGGTTCGGCCAGTTTGCCAGGTCGACGTCGTGGCGCTTCGCCCAGTTCAACACGGTGAACAGGTAGGGGTCCGCGATGCTGAATTCGCCCATGAGGTGCTCGTTGGAGCCGAGCGCCCGCTCGAGATAGTCAAAGCGCTTGCCGAGGCGGTCGAGCTTCGCTTCCCGCCACTCCGGCGTCATTTTCGGGTTGAAGAAGTCGCCGAGCGCCTTGTGAATTTCGGAGGAGATGAAGGTGAGCCATTCCATCAGCTTGTAGCGCTCGGGCGTTCTGGGCTTGGGCGCAAGGCCGCGGCGCGGCTTCTGGTCGGCGAGGTACTGGAGGATGACGCCCACTTCGGTCAACATCGTGCCGTCGTCGAGCTGGAGCGCCGGCACGTAGCCCTTCGGATTGATCGAGAGGTAATCTCCGCCGCTCTCGGTCTTCTTCGCCGCGAGATCGACGCGGTCGAGATCGAACTTGTACTTCAGCTCGCGCAGCGCGATATGCACGGCCAGCGAGCAGGCGCCGGGGGAGTAATAGAGTTTCATGGGTTCCTTCGGAAAAGTGATGAGCTGACGCGGTGACGAAGTGACGGGGAATGGGAGAAGCTTCGTCCGTATTCTACAAAACTATCGCGGTGAGCCGGTTTAGACCGGGTCTATTCCGGCAAGTTCTCGCGCCGCTGCTGCGCGTTGAGCGGCGGAAATTCCGTCCGTTCGAACGCGCGGACGCAGGCCGGCGCGCCGCGTCCGGTCCTGCGGAGACTTGACAATCCGCATCGTGGTCAATAGCCTGAACCCACTACCAGAAAGCAGTTTCCCCGGAGGATGGACCAACCCACTGCACTGCACGGCCCCGCCGCGCCCGCGCCCGCGCAAAGCCCCTGGCTGCTCGAGGTCGAGGACCTGCACGTCCATTTCGTGACCACGCGCGGCGTGGTGCGCGCGGTCGAAGGCATTTCCTACAGGGTCAGGCCCGGCGAGACCGTGGCCCTGGTCGGCGAATCCGGCTGCGGCAAGTCGGTGTCCTCGCTCGCCATCATGCGGCTGCTCGTGAAGCCCGCCGGGCGCATCGTCGCGGGCCGCATCCTGTTCGAGGGCAGGAACCTGCTGGAGCTCGCGGAAGACCAGATGCGCGAGATCCGCGGCCGGGACATCGCGATGATCTTCCAGGAACCGATGACGTCGTTGAACCCCGTGCTCACCATCGGCTTCCAGATCATGGAGCCGCTGCTGATCCACCTCGCGATGACCGAAGCCGCGGCGCGCGCGCGCGCGGTGGAGCTACTGAAGATGGTCGGCATTCCCGACCCGGAGCGCCGGCTCGGCCAGTACCCCCACCAGTTCTCGGGCGGCATGCGCCAGCGCGTGATGATCGCGATCGCGCTCTCGTGCAATCCGAAGCTGATCATCGCCGACGAGCCCACGACCGCGCTCGACGTGACGATCCAGGCGCAGATCCTCAAGCTCATGAAGGACCTCTCGCGCGACCTCGGCATCGCGATGGTGATCATCACCCACAACCTGGGCATCGTCGCCCGCTACGCCGACCGCGTGAACGTGATGTACGCCGCGCGCCTGGCGGAACAGGGAACCGCCGTGGCCGTGTTCGCGAAACCGCTGCATCCGTATACCGCGGGGTTGCTGCGCTCGGTGCCGCGGCTCGACAAGCCGCGCGGCCTGAAGCTCGAGACCATCGACGGCCTGCCGCCCAACCTGCTCGACGCGCCGCCGGGCTGCCGCTTTGCGCCGCGCTGCCCGGCAAGGCAGGACGCCTGCGTGGCCGCCCCGCCGCCCCTGATCGAGGCCGAGCCGCACCACTACTCGGCCTGCGTGCGCGCGGCCGAACTGGCGCAGGTCGGCCCGACCGGGCTGGGTCTGCAAAGCGCCAGCCCGCGCCCGCCCGAGACCAAGTCGCTTGACCGGACGAAACCGCTGCTGCAGGTGCACGATCTTTGCACTTACTTCGAAGTCGGCGCCGGACTCCAGATGCTGAAAAGCGCCAGGGTCGAGGTGCGCGCGGTGGACGGGGTCTCGTTCGAGGTCTTCCGCGGCGAGACGCTGGGGCTGGTGGGCGAATCGGGTTGCGGCAAGACCACCGTCGGCAGGACGCTGCTGCGGCTCGAGCAGGCGACCTCGGGCGAAATCGTGTTCGAGCACGCCAACGTCACGCGTGCCGCGGGAAAACAGCTGAAGGACTACCGCCGCAAGATCCAGGTGATCTTCCAGGACCCCTACAGCTCGTTGAACCCGCGCATGACCATCGGCGAGATCATCGCCGAGCCGATGCGGGTGTACCGGCTGGTGCCCGATGCGAAGGCGGCGCGCGAGAAAGTGGCCGAGCTGCTGACCCAGGTCGGGCTGTTCGAGTACATGGCGGAACGCTACCCGCACGAGCTCTCCGGCGGCCAGCGCCAGCGCGTGGGCATCGCGCGCGCGCTCGCCATGCGGCCGTCCTTCATCGTGTGCGACGAGCCGGTCTCCGCGCTCGACGTCTCGATCCAGGCGCAGATCATCAACCTGCTGGAGGACCTCCAGCAGAAGTACCAGCTCACCTTTCTCTTCATCGCGCACGATCTCGCGGTGGTGCGGCACATTTCCGACCGCGTGATCGTGATGTACCTCGGGCGCGTGATGGAGATCGCCGACCGCGACACGCTCTATGCCGATCCCCTGCATCCCTATACCAAGGCGCTGCTCGACGCGGTGCCGGTGCCCGATCCCCTGATCGAGGCCAAGCGCGAGTACCGCGTGCTGGGAGGGGAAGTGCCGAGCCCGCTGAACCCGCCGCGCGGCTGCGTGTTCCACACGCGCTGCCCACTGGCGACGGACGAGTGTAAGATGGCAATTCCCGAATTGAGGGAAGTGCGGCCGCAGCATTTCGCCGCATGCATCAAGATCTGAAGGGGTGATTCGTTTATCGTTGCTCGTTGCTCGTTTCCGGTGACATGCCCATCGCGGTTGACGCGAAGCAAGCCCGGGCGACGAACGAAAAACGAGAGACGAGAAACGAGTCACGCCTTATCAAAAAAAGGAGGAGGGTATGAAAACACTGTCTGCACTGCTGCTGAGCATCGCGATGCTCGCTGCCGCCGGCGCGCCGGCGGCGGAAACGCCCAAGTCCGGCGGGCTGCTCAAGTT
>DASTDR010000176.1:0-21926 GCA_035710265.1 Gemmatimonadales bacterium
TGGGCGGAGACGCCGACGAGCTGTTGTTCACAAAGATGAACGGGTTCATCCGGTTCCAGACGAGCTATCAGCGGCGCTCGCCCGGCTTCGAGGTCAACGACCTCGGCTTCCTTCGCCAGTCGGATCAGCAGGGTTGGAACAACTGGGCGGCGATGAATTGGACCAAGCCGGTGCTGGTATTCCAGCGCGTCAACTGGAACTTCAACTGGTGGCAATACTGGTCGACGGAAGGGCTGGCCACCGAGCGGGCGTTCAACACCAACGCGCACGCGACGTTCAATAACCAGTGGAGCATCCACTTCGGTGGCACGGTGGGCAGGTTGGGGGATGTGTTCTGCAATCGCTGCTCGCGTGGCGGTCCGGCGGTGCGCGTGGACCAGGGTATCTGGCCGTGGGCGGGATTCGTGGGCGACGGCCGTGCCGCCATCACCCCGGAGTTCTTCGTCAACTACTTCCGTGGTGACGGCGGGCGCTCGACGTACTTCAGTGCGAACCCCTTCGTCGAGGTCAAAGTCGGCTCGCAGCTGCGCAGCTCCGTGGGCCTCAACCTCACCCATTCCATCAACGACCGTCAGGACATCAATCCACAGACGGACTCGCTGAATCAGACGCATTACCTCATCGCCCGGATCGACCAGCAAGAGCTCGGGATGACGTTCCGGATGGATTACACGATCACCCCGACGCTGACATTCCAGCTTTACGCGCAGCCGTTCGTGAGCAAGGCGACGTGGTCCAATCTGCGGGAGTTGTCGCCGACACCCCGGGCCACATCCTACGACGACCGTTACCAGCCCTATGCCGGCACAATGGAGCCGGATTTCAACAACAAATTCTTCAATTCGAATCTGGTGCTCCGGTGGGAGTATCGTCCGGGCTCGACGCTGTACGTCGTGTGGAATCAGGGACGCCAGCACTTCGAGGATACGATGGGGGATCGCACGTTCACGGGAGATTTCGGCGAGTTGTTCAATTCCTATCCGTACAACACGTTCCTGATCAAGGCGTCCTACTGGCTCAGCCTGTAAGCGGCGCGGACTCCGAGCTCATCGATGTGCAGTAACAGGTCCGCGGGATCCGGCATGCAGGATTCAGGAATTGGGAGTTAGGAGTTGGGGGAAGGTAGGCTCCCCAGGCCCCAACTCCCAACTCCCAACTCCAAAATCCCTATCGTTTCACCTTCATCACCGCCGCATAGGCATCGACAAATCCCGCCCCTACCTCCCACGTCGCATACTCCGGCAGCGGGCGCGCCGTCGAGGTCAATGCGCTCAGCACCTGCGCAGGACTGAGCCTGCCCCCGGCCGCTTCCTGCATCAGCGCCACGACGCCGGCGATATGCGGCGCGGCCATCGAGGTGCCTGACGCACAGGTATAGAACGGCTGAGTGAGCGCCGAGATATTGCAGATCCGCGCGTCGTGATTGGCATCCAACGCGTTGATCACGGTCCCTGTCGCGGCCCGGGTCGACACGATGTGGACGCCCGGGGCCGAGATGTCGGGATGGTACAGCGCGTCACCCGGAATCCCCCGCGAGGAGAAATCGGCCAGCACATGCGCACGGGGCTCGTTGTCGGTAGGCTCGAGCGGATCCGAGCCGTCGTCGAGCATGCAGTGGTCCGCGGAATTCGTGGGATCAGCGACGCCGATCTTACACGTGGCAGCGACGCTGATAACCCAGGGGGCCACGCTGTAAGGATTGAGCGTGTTCTGGCCGGGCCCTTCGTTCCCCGCCGCAAACACTACCGTGATCCCACGACTGCTGAGTTTCTTCGTGGCTTCGTTGACGGGGTCCTTGGGATCGAACGCGCCCGTGGTTCCCCAGGAGTTGTTGACAACCTTGATGTTGTATTGCTGCTGGTGATCGAGAATGTAGTCGAACCCGGCGAGCGCGAAGAAAACGAAGAGCACATCGCCAGTGCCGATGCCGATCAGGTTCGCGCCCGGTGCGACGCCCGTGTAGTAGCCGTTTGATGCCGTACCGCGTCCCCCCACGATGCCGGCGACATGGGTCCCATGCCCTACCGACGTCTCGGAATTCGGGATGTTGGGTGTGACCAGGGTGGCGCCTTTGCGCACCGGCTTGGGCGCGTCCTTGCCGAAGGTGAACAGGTCGTCCTGATTGTAGAGGACTTTGACGTTGGCGACGGTGTACTGCGGGTAGGCGACGTCGGGGTTGTAGAGGCCGTCGATTCCGCTGTCGAGGATCGCGACTCCGATGTCCTTGCCCGTGATGCCGGCGACATGCACCGCGTCGGCCCGGATCGAGGGCACGCTTTCGTGCAGCATGTAGTGCTCGAGCTGCTTGTTGGCGTAAATCCCTTCGAGCCCCGGTAATCCGGAGATCGACACGAGCTGCGCCGGCGTCGCGAGCGCCGCGACCATCGAGAAGTTGTTGAACTGCACCGCGCCGGCGCCCGCGTTCAGGATCCCGGCGGTGACGGCGGCCTCGGTCGTCTGGGTCTCGTCGAAGTTGACGATGTAGATCTGGGCATCGCTGCCCGTCACGGTGGCGGAGAGCTGCTCCGGCCCCGCGACCTGGCGGTCCTGCTCGCATGCGACGAGCGCGAAGCACGCGGTCGCTGCGATGAGCCATTGCTTCATGGAGTCCTCGAGTGAGGTGACGCACCCGAGGCCTCGCAACTCATGGGCCCAGAAAACACGAAGGCCGGCGCATGCGGCACGCGCCGGCCTGTCGCACGCCTGCCACAATTATTCGGGTTCCATGCGCTCCAGGGCGTAGCGTAGCCGCAGCATCGCGGTATCGATCAGGCGCCGGGAATCGTCCCGGAGCGCGCCCATGTCCGCGAGCTGCGTGAGCAGCTCGAGCACGGCGTGAATCTGCGCCGTGGCCGACTCCACAATCATCCGGCGGTCGAGGCCGCTGCGGCGCTCGACCTGCACCGGAACGTTTTTCATCCGCCGATCTGCGCCCCGCCTGCGATTCGCAACACTCATGAGACCTCCCAGGTGCGTTCGCTGCTCAGCAGTGCGTCGAGGTCACCGTTGCCCTGCGCCGCTCCTTTCTGCGCATAGACGTCATGCTCATAGGATGCTGTCGGGTTGCAGTACAGCACGCCCATGGCCGTGGGGAACGGCGGTTCGAGCGCAGCGAGCAACTGCGCGAGCGGGCGGTTGGTCTCATCGTGCATGAGTGTGTCGGCGCCGGCGGGCGCCACCTCCAGCTCCAACTTCCCGGGCCTCAGTCGCAGGCCCTTTTCCTTGTTCTTGCCGAACACCAGCGGCTTGCCGTGCTCGACCAGGATCTGGGCATCCGGAGCCACTTCTTTGCCGGTGATGTGCTCGAACACCGCGTCGTTGAACACAACGCAGTTCTGCAGGATCTCGACAAACGATGCGCCCGTGTGCGCGTGCGCGCGCTTGAGCACGCTGATCAGATGTGCCTGCAGCGTGTCGATCGAGCGGGCGACGAACCGCGCGCCGGCCCCAAGCGCAAACGCGCAGGCCGAGACGGGATTCTCGATTGAGCCCAGCGGAGTGGACGGGGAGCGTGTGCCGCGCCGTGACGTCGGCGAGTACTGGCCCTTGGTCAGGCCGTAGATCTCGTTATTGAAGAGAATGATGTTCAGGTCGACATTGCGGCGCAGCACGTGCAGCATGTGGTTGCCGCCGATCGACAGTCCGTCCCCGTCCCCCGTCATCACCCACACATCGAGCTCGGGATTGGCCAGCTTGATGCCGGTCGCGATCGCCGGCGCGCGGCCGTGCACGGTATGAAAGCCGTAGGTCGACATATAGTAAGGAAAGCGCGCCGCACAGCCGATCCCGCTCACAAACACCGTGCGCTCGCGGACGAGTCCCATGTCGGCACACGCCTTCTGGACGGCCTTGAGGATCGCGTAGTCGCCGCAGCCGGGGCACCAGCGGACTTCCTGATCCGAGGCGTAGTCCTTGGGTGCGAGCTGCGCGTCGGTAATCGTGCTCACGGTCATAGGATCTTCCGAATTGCCTGAGCGATTTCGGTCACGCGGAACGGTTTCCCCGTGACCTTCGGCAGAGACTCGGCAGGCACGAGGTACTCGGCGCGGAGCAGCTTCACCAGCTGCCCGTTGTTCATCTCCGGCACGAGCACGCGCTCGAATCGCTTGAGCAGCTCGCCGAGATTGCGCGGGAACGGGCTCAAGTAGCGCACGTGAATGTGTGAGACGTCCCGGCCTTCGTCGCGCGCGATCTGCACCGCGCGATGAATCGCGCCGAACGTCGATCCCCAACCGACCACGGCGAGCTTCGCCTGATCGTTGCCGAGCGACACGGTCTGCAGCGGAATGTCGTGCGCGATGCCCGCGATCTTGTCGGCCCGCGCCCTGGTCATACGCGCGTGGTTATCGGGATCGTAGGAGATATGCCCGCTGTCGTAATCGCGCTCGAGTCCGCCGATGCGGTGCTCCAGCCGGGGCGTCCCTGGCTTCACCCACGGGCGGGCCAGTGTCTTCGGATCACGCAGGAACGGGTGGAAACCTTCCGGGTCGGTCCGGTACGATATCGGGAACCGTGGCAGATCGGCTTCGCTCGGAATGCGCCACGGCTCGGCGGCGTGCGCGAGGTAGCCGTCGCTCAGCACCATCACCGGAGTCATGTACTTCGTGGCGATGCGCACCGCTTCGATGGCGATGTCGAAACAGTCGGCGGTCGAGATCGGCGCCAGCACCGCAAGCGGTGCATCGGCATTGCGGCCCAGCACCGCCTGGAACAGATCGGATTGCTCGGCCTTGGTAGGCATGCCGGTCGACGGCCCCGCGCGCTGCGAGTCGATGACGATGAGCGGCAGCTCCGTGGCGATCGCCAGACCGATCATCTCGGTCTTGAGCGCAATGCCGGGACCAGAGCTCGAGGTGACGCCGAGCGCGCCCGCGTAGGACGCGCCGAGAGCGGCGCCCGCGGCCGCAATTTCATCTTCTGCCTGGAACGTGACGACGCCGTAGGCCCGCAAATTCGCCAGCGTGTGGAGCAGGGCGGAGGCCGGCGTGATCGGATAGCCGGCAAAGACGAGCTTCTCGATCCCGGCGGCGCGCAGTCCGGCCACCAGTCCCCACGCCAGGCCTTCGGTGCCGCTCACGGTGCGGTAGCGGCCTGGGCGAACGTCGGCCTTGGGCACGACGTAACCGACCAGATGCTCCGTCACCTCCGCCGTCTCGCCGAACGCATGGCCGGCGTTGAGCGCGGCGACATTGGCGGCGGCAATCACAGGCTTCTTCGCGAACTTCTTCTTGAGCCACTCGACTGAAGCCGTGCGCTCATAGCCGTACATCCAGAGCAACAGACCGAGCGCCCACATGTTGCGGCACAGGTGCGCTTCGCGAGAAGAAAGGCCGTGGGGCTTCACCGCATCCGCGGTGAGCTTGGTGATGTCGAATTTCAGAACCTGATAGCGGGCCAGCGTGTCGTCTTCGAGCGGATTCTTGGCATAACCCGCCTTGGTGAGATTGCGCTCGGTGAACGCGGCCGTATCGACGATGATCGTGCCGCCGACCTTGAGATCGTTCAGCTCGACCGTCAGTGCGGCGGGATTCATCGCGACCAGCACGTCGACCGCGTCGCCCGGCGTCATGACGTCGCCGCCGCCGAAATGGATCTGGAACGCCGAGACACCGAACGTCGTCCCCGTCGGGGCTCGGATCTCGGCGGGAAAGTCGGGGAAGGTGGAGAAGTCGCTGCCGGCGAGCGCGGTCTCGAGCGTGAATTGACTGCCCGTGACCTGCATCCCATCGCCCGAGTCACCGGCGAACCGAATGACGACGGCGTCTCGGCTCTCGCGTCGCGGACGGACCAGGGTCGAAGTCATAGGTGTAAATCTACACGACGTTCCGCAGCACGAACCATACGTTGGCCGGCCGTTCGGCAAGACGTCGCATATACCAGGCAAACCAGGCACTGCCGTAGCTGATCAGAACCCGGACCCCGGCGCCCATCGACACCAGCTTCCGCTGCTCCTCGGCACGAATCCCATAGAGCATGTGAAATTCGTATGAAGAGGCGTCGACGCGCTTCTCGGCGGCCAGCGTCCGGATGCGCTCGATCAGGGCGAGGTCATGGGTGCCGAAGACGGGCTTCGCCCGCTGTCGGCCGGCCTCCACCAGCAGCCGCTGTGCGAGCTGGCGATAGGCCTCGTCGACGTCGGACTTCCTGGGAAGGGCGACGTCGGCAGGCTCGTTGTATGCGCCTTTGACGAGCCGGATGGCGGGCGCGATCGGCAACAGGCTGTCGAGGTCTTTCGGAGTGCGGTGCAGATAGGCCTGCAAACAGACGCCGACATTGGGCCATTCGGCCTTGGCGCGCCGGTAGACTTCCAGGGTCGTGTCGACATAGCGTGACTCCTCCATGTCGATCCATAAGAAGGAGCGCGCCTGCTCGGCGCGCGCTGCGAGTTTGAGGACGTCCTGCACGCAGCCTTCCTGACTGCCCTCCAGCCCCAGGTGGGTGAGCTTCACCGAGATATGAGCGGGCAGTTTGCGGCGCTGAATCTTTTCGAGCACTCCGAGGTAATGATCGCGGACCGCCGCCGCTTCGGCGCGATTGGTGACCTGCTCACCCAGCTCCGTGAGCACACTGCCCAGCCCTACTTTCGCGAATTGACTGGTCGCCTCGAGTGCGGCGTCGAGCGTCTCGCCAGGCATGAACCGTTTGACGGCGCGCTGGAAGAAGCGGCGCTCGCGGAGCTGGCGTGCGAGCCACTGGCTGCGAGAGGCCTTGAGGAGGATGCGGCGTGCGAATCCCATGCAGAGATAGTGTAGTGTATCGTTCCTTCATGCCAGCACACCGTTTCGCGATTGGGTACCTGCTATTCCTCGGGGCCTGCGCCCACCCTCGTGTGGGGACCGGTGTCGGCACGACGGGTGGTGAAGCGGCTCCGTCCACCAGCGAGCGCTGCCTGCTGGCAACCGGCGCGGCCGGCGCACACCCCTCAGTCATTCGAATCGGATTGACCGATCCCGTGGAGCCGAAGCACGCGCCGATCCCGACGAATGACGGCGAACGGGTCGTGTTCCGGCACCTGTACGAGACACCACTGCGGTTCGATTGCGAAGGAAAGGCCATACCGCAGCTGGCGGAGAAATGGGTGAAGGACGACGACGGGCGGCGCTGGACGTTCCGGTTGCGCGAGGGCGCCCAGTTCTGGGACGGCGCGCCGGTCACGGCGCAGGACATCGCGTTCGGCCGCGGCGGCGCGGGCTACACGTTGGGGGTGCTCGAGACGCGCGTCGTCACGGTGATGCTCGCCAAACAGGCGGACGACGTGCCCGCGATACTGGCCGATCCCGGGCTGGCGATCGTGAAGCCGGCGCCGGACACGAGCTGGCCGATCGGCACGGGCGCATACTGGGCTACGAGCGGCACGACCACGGCGCAGGAGATTCGAGCGCAAAATTCCCGCGGCGATACGCTGGTCTTCCGCATCGCTTCCGGGTCGGGCGCGCGCGACCTGATCGATGGCGGGGTGGATCTGCTCATAACGCGCGATCGCGGGTTGCGCGACTACGCGGCCACACTCAAGGACCGCGTCGTGGTCGCGCTGCCCTGGGACCGTACCTACGTCTATGTCACGCCGGAGGCCGGAGGCACCCGGTTCGATGGCCTCGAGCAGTCGGTGCGCGCCGAAGCGCGGAATCCGGAAGGCGGCTTCTGGTGGCTCGATCTGCGGGCTTGCGGCATGGGGGGCAATACCGTTTCGCCGCCGGCTGCGACAGGCCAGCGCCGTATCCTCTACGCGCGATCCGATCCGACCGCGCGTGAGCTCGCCGGCCGGCTTGCCGCCCTCACGCGCGCGGTGGCGACCCCGCGCTCGACCGACGAGCTCACGGCGGCGGTCGCGGCCGGAAAAGACTGGGGCTACATCGTCGCGTTGCCGCGGAGGACGGCGGACCCATGCCGGAGCGCGCGGGCCCTGCTGCCGGAATGGCCCGCGACGATCACCGCGCTGGTCGAAACCCGCCCCACCGCGATCGTGCGCCGTGGAGCGGCTCGCTGGGCGTTCGATCAAGACGGCACCGTCCACCTCTCGCCATGACGTTCCGCAGCCGCCTCCTGACCGCGTTCGGGGTGGTGGTGCTCGTTCCGCTGCTCGTATTCGGGCTCGGCATCCGGCGCGAGATGGCGCGACGCGTCACGGGTGAGTACGAACGACGCGTGAGCACACTGGTGAACGTGATCAATGCAGACCTGGCGCGGGAAACCGATCGCATTGCAGGACGGCTGAGCGCGATGAAAACGGCGCTGGAAGACGACTACCGGTTCCGCGGCTTCGCGGTGCGCGGTGAGAACCGGGAGTACGTGCTCGATTATGCCGGAGCCGCGATGCGGCTGGCGGGGCTCGACTTCCTGCAGCTGCAGGATAATGAGGGACGGATCCTGTCCTCGGGGCATTTTCGGAATGAATTCGACCGGCTTGGCGCGCCGATCCATGCTGCCACGCTGCTCTTGGCCGCCGCCGCCGAGGGTCCGTTCCGGGCCCTCGTGACGAGCGACTCGTTCTCGATTTCCGGAAGGTCCTTCCGTTTGGTTGGGGGCGTGACCGTGGATTCGTCGTTTCTCGCGCGGCTGACGCGCGACCCGGAACTGGGCGTTGCGCTGGTTCCGCCCGATTCCGCACCGGCTGACACCGGTCGGCTCGTGGTGGGCGAGATCGTCTTCCCGTACGTCGACGCCGTGGACGGACCGGGCCGCGTCGAACGCGCCCGGATCGAGATCACCAGCTCGTCGGCGTTGCTCACGGCGCTACAGCGCAACGTGAATCTCTGGTTCCTGGTCGCCGTGCTCGTGGCGGCCCTGACGACGCTGTTACTCGCCGGCTGGCTGTCCACGCGGATCAGCACACCGGTGGAGGCCGGGATGCGGGAGATGGAGCGGCGCGCAGCGGTCGGCGACCTCGCCCGCCAGGTCAATCACGACGTCAAGAACGGACTCGCCCCGCTGCGCAACGTGTTCCGGCATCTCACACAGGTCGCGCGGGAGGAGCCGGGCCAGCTGCCTCAGGTGTTCAGCGAGCGGCAGGGAACCGTCGAGTCCAGCATCAATTATCTGGAAACGCTCGCCGCCAATTACGCGAAGCTCTCACCACAGTCCGAGCGCAAGGCGACGGACGTGAACGCGGTCGTCCGGGACAGCATCGGCGGAGCGACGGGCGTGAAGACTCAGCTCAGCGATGGGCTTCCCACCGTGTCCGCGGATGCGCTGGTGCTGCGCAGGATCATCGAGAATCTCGTGAGCAATGCCGTGGACAGCCTCGACGGCAAGAACGGCTCGGTGACGGTGAGGACTGAAAAGGGCCGCGGGATCGTTCGCATCTCCGTGAGTGACACGGGGCGCGGCATGAGCAAGGCGGAGCTGGACCGCGCGTTTGACGACTTCTACACGACGAAAGCGGGTGGCACCGGGCTCGGCTTGTCGATCGTGCGCCGCCTGGTGCTGGATTCCAATGGCGCCCTCAAGGTGGAGACCGAGCCTGGCCAGGGCTCCCGATTCATTGTAGAACTTCCCGCACCATGACCCTGGTTCTGATCGTTGATGACGTTCCGGCCATGGCGGAGCAGTACGCCTACGACCTGAAGCGCCTGCGCGGCTACGAAACGCTCATTGCCAAGAGCGGCCGCAGCGCGCTCGAGAGCCTGACGCGCGACTCGATCGATTGCGTGATCCTCGATCTCGAGATGCCCGGGATGGACGGTTTCGAGGTGCTGCGCTCGGTCGAACGGCTGGGTTTGCGCGTGCCGGTCATCGTGTACACCGGCACCGGCGACTACGAGCGCTGCGTGCAGGCGATTCGCCTCGGCGCGTACAGCTTCATCGACAAAGCCGAGCCGATGGAGCGGGTCGCGCAGGAGGTAGAGAACGCGATCGAGCGGCGCCGGTTGACGAACGAGGTCACGCTGCTGCGGCGCGGATTCGGGCTCGAATCACCGCTGGTCGGCACGAGCCCGGCGCTGTCGAAGCTCAAAGAGAGCATCGTCCGCGTCGCACCGGTCCCCAGCGCGGTGTTGATCGTCGGTGAGAGCGGGACGGGAAAAGAGCTCGTCGCGCGCGAGCTGCACCGGCTGGGCGCAAATCCGAAAGGGCCATTCGTCGCGATCAACAGCGCGGCGCTGCCGCACGAGCTGGTGGAGAGCGAGTTGTTCGGCCATGAGCGCGGGGCATTTACCGGCGCCACGGCGACGCGCAAAGGCGCGTTCGAGGCGGCGAGCGGCGGCACCCTGTTTCTCGACGAGATCGGCGATCTCCCGGCCGCGGCGCAGGCCAAGCTGCTGCGTGTGCTGGAGGAGCGCAAAGTCACTCGCATCGGCGCCAGCAAGACGATCGACGTCAACGCGCGCGTCGTCGCCGCGACCCATCGCGATCTGGAGAAAGAAGTCAGCGATGGGCGATTCCGCGAAGACCTGTTCTATCGGCTCAACGTGCACGTGCTCCGCGTGCCACCGCTGCGGGACCGCCTGTCCGACGTGCCGGCGCTCGTCGAGCATCTCGTGGAGGGCACCTGCGCGCGATTCGGAATGCGGCCCAAGTCCGTCACCCCGGATACACTCGAGGTGCTGATGTCCTATGACTGGCGCCGCAACAACATTCGCGAGCTGCGCAACGTGATCGAGCGGATGCTGATCGCGACAGACGGCGACACGCTCGCGGTGGATGCCGTGCCGGCCGAGATCCGCGACTCGCGTGCGCCGCGCGCGGCACGCCGCACGTCAGCAGCACGCAGTTTTGAAGAGCAGAAAGTCGAGGCCGAGCGCCAAATCGTGATTCAGGCGCTGGAGCGAAACGATTGGCACGTGACCAAGACGGCGAAGGAGCTGGGGCTATCAGATCATGCCAGTCTGCTGAAGATCATGCGGCGCCTCGGTGTCCAACGAGACTCGTCTTGACCGCGGCGAGCGTGTTCATCCAAACACGTTCGCACGATCACACCGTTGTCATTCAATGACTTAGCTACTGGTCCGGAGCCTGCCTTTCCTCCTGGCGAACCCCTGCTCCAGGAGGAGCCATGTCGTACCAGTTCTCGATCGATCAGACCAACCGGTCGCTCAAGTTCCCCGTCTTCGTGATGGCCGGGATCGTGAGCACCGTGATCGCCGCCTACGCCTTTGCCGCGTGCGGTGATCGAACCCCGGACCGGGCCGCCGCCGGTGAGCGCGTGGTCCCGCCGACGAGCACCGTTCCTGTCACCAACGTCAGCACGGAAAGCTCCACGCCGCGCGTCATCAGCGGCCCCGTGACGTTCGAAATGGCCGATTCGGCCTATCGCGACCGGCGCTACGCGGATGCGGCGGCGCTGTTCAAGAGCTACACCGAGACCAGGCCCTCGAACGCCTGGGGCTTCTACATGCTCGGCCTGTCGGCGTGGAAGTCGGGCGATCGCGAGACAGCGCAAGGCGCGTTCGAGCAGGCGCTCGCGCTCGATCCGGCGCACGTGAAGAGCCAGCTGAACCTGAGCCGCGTGCTGCTGGAATCCGGGCAGCCCGACAGCGCGCTCGTTCATATCGATGCCGCGCTCGAGCTCGACTCGATCTCGAGCGAGCCGGTCCGGCTTCAGGGTCGCGCGTTCGAAGCGCTTGGCAAGACGGACGTTGCGATTCTGGCGTATCAACGTGCGATTCAGCTCGACAGCACCGACGTGTGGTCGCTGAACAACCTCGGCGCGCTGTACATCCGGCTGGAGCGCTTCCAGGAGGCGATCGAGCCGCTGCGCGTCGCGGTCCAGCTCAATGACAAGACGGCGGTGTTCCACAACAACCTCGGCATGGCACTCGAGCGGAACGGGCAGTATCGGGCCGCCGAGGAAGAGTACCGTGCAGCCGTGGCAATCGAGGGAACGTACGGGAAGGCCGTGACGAATCTGCAGCGGGTTCAGCAGTTGAAAGAAGTCACGGTTCCGCAGCAGTAAGTCTGGTCTAGTTGTTCTCCGAGAGCCGCTTCAAGAATCGATTGAGGCGGCTCTCGCTGCTGTGAGGATCCTCGCCGATGTAGTCGACGCGTGCTTCGATGAGCGCGGCGTGCAGCTCGATCCGCGCCTCGGCGGCGCGCGCGCAGAGCGCCGCTTCTTCCGGAGCGGATGACTCGAGCAGGTCGGCTGCGAGCGCCAGCATGCGCCCGGCGAACGTGACGTACGCGCGCACTGTTCCCTGACTCGATCCGCCGCGCTCCACAAACTCCGGGAAGCAACCGGCCCACCACAGCGCGAGCGCGGCGGCGTCGGCAGCCGCCTCGGCCTGTGCGACGGTGCCCTGCGGAAGAGCGGTGACGAAGCGCCACCACTCGGCCATACCGGCGTCGTGCTGTGCGATGGCAGTCGGAGAATGCGAAGTCGCGAACACGACCGGCAGCGTGGCAGCGTAGTCGGCGAGCAGGATGTCGGTCACGCCGCGATGCCGCAGCTGCGCGCGGATCGGGATGTACCAGAGCAGGGTGAGGGGCAGGGGCGCAGGCGCGCCGCCGCGGCCGAGAACCGCATCGAGGGCGGCGGGGGAATCGAGCACGGTGTCGACCGCGCCGGCTTGCAGCGCCTGGTCGGCTTCCCGGCCTTCGTTCGAATCCATGCGGGCGATCTCGCTGACGAGGCAGGCGAGGTCGCCACGGCTCAGTTGCCGGTGGATGATGGGCCTGATCATGCTTCCCTCCCTTACGGCTTTTTGAGAGGCAAGGATGGTGCCGGTCATCTATCTAACGGGTTCGTAAGGTCTTACTTGTGAGTCGGGTCACGCTAGTAAACGGTCGGTTGCGGCGCAAGCGGATAGCACTCTCCCCCTTGGAGTGCTAAGGCCGCGGGTTTAAGTTCCCGCTCCCATGAAAGCCACAGACATTCGCAAAGGTCACGTCCTCATGATCGACGGCCAGCCTTGCCGGGTCATGGACTTCACCCACCGCACTCCCGGCAACTTGCGGGCGTTCGTGCAGGTGCGTTTCCGCAGTCTCGTTTCGGGCAACACGTTCGATCAGCGCCTCGCGGCCACGGATTTCCTCCAGGAAGCCCGGCTCGACACGAAGGAGATGCAGGTGCTGTACCAGGATCAGGGCGGCGTGCACGTAATGGATCAGCAGACCTACGAGCAGTACACGCTCGACGAGCGGGCCGTCGGTGAGGACACGCCGTGGCTCCAGCCGGAGATGGTCGTGCAGGTGGAATGGCTCGAAGGCCGGCCGATCGCGATCGAGCTCCCATCGGTGATCGAGCTCAAGGTGGTGGAGACGTCGCCGGTGATGAAGACCGCCACCAAGACCGCGAGCACGAAGCCGGCGAAGCTTTCGAACGGCGTGACGGTGCAGGTGCCCGAGTTCATCTCACCCGGGGAAACGGTGCGGGTGGATCCGAGGTCTGGGCAGTATCTGGAGCGCGCTAAGTAGTCAGCTCGCGATAGCGGTAGCAGGTGACCAGGTGGTCGTTGACCATCCCGACGGCCTGCATGAAGGCGTAGACGATCGTCGGGCCCACGAAGCGAAAGCCTCGGTCGATCAGAGCTTTGCTCATCGCGCGGGATTCCCCGGTTTCGGCCGGGAGCCCGCGCAATGTTTTCCAGGTATTGACCCTGGTTTTGCCGCCGACGAACTGCCACAGGAATTCATCGAACGACTCGCCCGCGTCTTTCAGCTTCAGGAAGGCGCGGGCGTTTTGCACCGCGGACTTCACCTTCTGCTTGTTCCGCACGATGCCGGGATCGCGCAGAATTTTCGCGATGCGCTTGGCGTCGTAGCGGGCCATTTTGTCGGGATTGAAGCCGTCGAACGCCTTGAGGAAGGCATCGCGCTTGCGGAGGATGATCGCCCACGACAGTCCAGCCTGAAACCCATCCAACACGAGCTTGCCGAAGAGCTGGCGATCGTCGTGGACGGGGACGCCCCACTCCGTATCATGATAGGCGATCATCTGCTCGTTTGAAATAGACCAGCCGCAACGCTTTTCCATAGTCTCCAGCTAGAAGGCTCGAGAGACGTTGCAAAGTTGCCCAGACGGCAAAGTGGCTTCAAGCTCGGAGCTTCCAGCTTGAAGCCACTTCGCCGTCTTGGAACGTCGCAACTACGTCTAGCGAGTGGTTACTTGCGACTCCGAGGTCACCTGCGGCACCGTATTAGCGACCGGTCTCGCCCCACTCTCCTGAATGATGATCAGAAACTTCGACGTGCGCCAAAAATCGACCGGTGACGTAATCGTCAACACGGGAGTGCCGACATACTTGTTGTGCTCGCGTTCCTCGGCGACATACGACAGATCCTGCAGCGACGCGACGCGATACTCGCCCTGCGCGCTCGGCAGCGGAATCTGGGTCACCTGGCGCGTGTCGATCGCGTGGAAGTCGCGCGGGTCGAGATTACGGGCCGGCTGCAGCGTCTTGCCGGTGCGCCACAGGACGAACAGCACGCGGCCGCCGCCCTGCTCGGTCAGGATCCCCTTCTTCTTCAGCTCGTCGCGGCTGCCGACGATGTAGTAGCCCGTCGACAGGCTGTCGCGCAGCGCCACGTTCTCCGCCGTCAGCGTGTTCACGCGGTCGGTGAGGAAGTCGATGGTGTTCTTCTGCGTGGCGATGACGGCCTGGAGGTTGCTCACGGTCGAGTCGAACGCGGTGCGCAGGCTGTCTGAGAGCGTGGTGAGATTCTTCACGCGCTGGCGGCTGGCGGCGAGCGCGCCCTCGACCTCCGACACCCGGGCCACGACGTAGCGCAGCTTGGCCATGAGCGTGTCGGTCGACGCGGTGATCGGGCTTTCGCTCGAGACCTGAAGCCGGTTGTTGCGGATCTTGGCCTTCCCGAGCTCGGCGTTGATGTCGCTGATCAGCCGAGAGCTGATCGCGACTTCCTGCATGAGACTGTCCTTCTGCACATTGACCTGCTCGAGCTCCGCGAGCTTGCGCTCCGTCTCGGCGGACGTACCGCACGCGCTCAACCCGAGCGCGAAGGCAATCAGTGTGAACGTGAGCTTCTTCATGAACGACTCCCCCATCCAGAACGGTGAGACTAGTTTTGCGGCTGATGCCGCGGCTTTGTGTCGGTACGTCCGGTTACAACTTCCCTGAGTGGCGGGGCAGCTTCTATCCGCCCAAGCTTCCGAGCAAGAAATGGCTCGAGTACTACGCCCAACAATTGGGCACCGTCGAGATCAATTACACGTTTTACCGCATGCCCAACGAGAAAACGGTCGCCGGCTGGAATGCAGCGACGCCGGAGTCTTTCATCTTTGTTGTGAAAGCGCCGCAACGGATTACACACATCGCGCGCCTGCGAAACATCGACGAACCGCTCAGGCTGTTTCTCGAAGTGATTCGCAAGCTTAATGCCAAGCTGGGCGCGGTATTATTTCAACTACCCCCAAACTACAAGAAAGAACTCTCGTTGCTCAGTGACCTTCTCACACAGTTCCCGACGGATGTCCGCGCGGCGTGTGAGTTCCGTCACGCATCGTGGTGGTCAGACGACGTCTACGAATTGCTGCGGAGCACGAACACGGCGCTGTGCATCGCGGATACGGAGGAAGGCACGACACCGCTCGTCGCGACCGCGAACTTCGGCTACGTCCGGCTACGAGATGAAGGCTATGACGAGGCGGGGCTCAGGGACTGGATGACGAAAGTCCAGACGCTGGGGAGCGCCTGGACCGATGCATTCGTCTTTTTCAAGCACGAAGAAAAAGGCATGGGCCCTAAACTGGCACGGGAGTTCCTGCAGTTGGTCTAGCGGCCTCCGGCGACCTTTTTGCGTTTGGCAGGCTTCGCAGCCGCCTTCGACTCGCGCTTGTCTTCCGCCTCGCCCAGGCTCTGCTTCAGCGCCTGCATCAGGTCCAGCACTTTGGTCTTGGGCGCTTCCTCTGGCTCCTCGGTGATCTGCTTGCCCTCGACCTTGCGCTCGATCTGCTCCTGCACCTTTTCGCGCACGGTGTCCTTGTACTTCTGAGGCTGGAACTCGTCGATGGCGCCCTGATCGATCACCTTGATGGCGAGCTGAAGCTCCGCGTCCTTGACCTCGGTCTTGGGCAGCGGGATCTCCCCGATGTCGCGGATCTCGTCGGCGTAGCGCAGCTGCTCCATCACGAGCCGGCCTTGCAGCGGACGAATCATGATCAGGTATTGCTTGCCGCGTGCCGCGTATTGGCCGATCGCCACGCGCTTGGATTCTTCGAGGGCCTCGGCCAGGAGCTTGTACGCCCGCTCACCGCCCTTGTCCGCCCCCAGGTAGTAGGTGCGCTCCAGCCAGATGCGATCGACCTGCTCGGCCGGCAGAAATTCCTTGATCTCGATGGCACCGGTTCCGCGCTCCTCGAGCTGTTTCAATTCCTCTGGCGTGAAGATGACGTACTGACCCTTCTGGAACTCGTAGCCCTTCACCATGTCGCTGCGTTCGACTTTTTCGCCGTCTTTCGAGCAGATGTACTGCTGTTTGAGACGGGCGCCGTCTTTCTTGTGAAGGAGATTGAACGAGATCGAGGCCTTCGACTCGCCGGCAGCGTACATCTGCACGGGCACGGACACGAGGCCAAACGAGACCGTGGCGGAACCGATGGAATGGGCGGCCATATAGGGGTATGATACGCCTCCATGCCAGCCCGTCGGAAGTCCCGCACGGAAGAGCGTGACGCGCTCAGCACATACCGTGAAAAGCGTGCCTTTGATCAAACTCCGGAGCCCGGAGGTTTAACCCCCCGGCCGGCGCCCAGGCCCGGCGGGCTTTTGATCGTGCACATGCACGATGCCACGCGTATGCACTGGGACCTGCGGTTGGAAATGGACGGCGTGCTCAAGTCCTGGGCGGTTCCCAAGGGTCCCTCGGCCAACCCCGCCGACAAGCGCCTTGCGGTGAAAGTCGAGGATCACCCGCTCGAGTACGGCGACTTCGAAGGCGTGATTCCGGAAGGAAACTACGGGGCCGGCACCGTCATCGTGTGGGACCGCGGCGTATGGGAGCCGCTGGAAGATCCGTACGAGGGTCTCGCTAAAGGCAAGCTGCTGTTCAACCTGAAAGGCTACAAGCTGCACGGCCGCTGGACCCTGATCAAACTCAAGAAGACCGAGAAGGAATGGCTCCTGATCAAGGAGCGCGACGAGTACGTGACCACGGAGCCGTACTCGAACGAGTCCGTCCTGTCGGGTCTGAGCAACGATGAATTGCGCACCGCGAAGCAACGCGCCGAGCCGATCACAAAGGAGCTCGAGAAGCTGGGTGCGCCGAGACGCGCGCTGCGCCTGGAAGACACCGAGCTGATGCTGGCGGAGACGCGGGAGGATCCGTTTTCGCGCGAGGGCTGGCTTTTCGAAGTAAAACTCGACGGCTACCGCATGCGCGCCGCGTGTCAGGATGGTGAGCCGATGCTGTATTCGCGCAAAGGGCTCGACTATACCGAGTCGTTCCCCGAAATCGCGCGCGCGGTCAAGGCGATTCCATTCGAAGGCGTGATCCTGGACGGCGAGCTCGTGGTGACGAACGAAGCCGGCCATCCCAACTTCAACATGTTGCAGGCGCGGGCCAAGCTCGGCGCGCGCGAAGCCAGACGGGCAGCGATCGAGGCGCCCGCCACGCTCTACGTATTCGACCTGCTGGCGTTCGCGGGGTACGACCTGCGCAAGCTCCCGCTCGTCAAGCGCAAGGAGATCCTGCGCACGGTGCTGCCCGAGACCGGGCCGCTCCGTTACTCGGAGCACTTCGAGAAAAACGGGGAAGCGCTGTACGAGCAGGTGATGAAGCTCGGCCTCGAAGGCATCATGGCGAAGAAAGCGGACAGTCCCTACCGCACGGGCCGCTCCGGCGATTGGCTCAAGATTCGCGCCGACCGGATCGACGACTTTGTCGTGGTCGGGTTCACCAAAGGGAAGGGCGCACGATCGGGATTCGGCTCGCTGCACGTGGCCGCGTACGCCGGCGCGAAGCTCGTGTACTGCGGACGCGCGGGCTCGGGATTCACCGGCTCGCAGCTCGATGAGATCAGCAAGCAGCTGCAGGCGCTCGTGCGCAAAACGCCGCCGTGCGAGCCGCCGCGCGGTGGTCAGCTGCCCAAGGGAGCGGACCACGCCTGGGTCGAGCCGACGCTCGTGTGCGATGTCCGGTACAAGGAGATGACGAAGGACGGGCTCCTGAGGCAATCGGTGTTTCTGAGGTTCCGCGATGATAAGAAGCCGGAGGATGTGCAAATGCCGGGAAGCGGGAAGGGGGAAGAGGGAAGGGTAAACCAGAGCGATGGCGAGCAACGCCTTACCCGTCCCGCGTCCCGCGTCCCGCTTCCCAGGGAAGTCAAGTTTTCGAATCTCGAGAAGATTTTTTGGCCCGACGAGAAGTACACGAAAGGCGATCTGATCGAGTACTACCGCTCGATGGCGCCCTGGCTGTTACCCTACCTGAAGGACCGTCCCGTCGTGCTGACGCGCTATCCGGACGGCATCAACGGCAAATCTTTTTATCAGAAGGACGCGCCCGGCTTCGTACCGGACTGGATTCAGACGATTCCGATCTGGAGCGAAGACACGCAGCGCGACATTCAATACTTCGTCGCCAACGACGTCGAAACGCTGGTGTACCTCGTCAATCTCGGCACGATCCCGCTCCACATCTGGCACAGCCGCATCGACGATCTGACGCGGCCCGATTGGTGCCTCATCGATCTCGATCCCAAGGAAGCACCGTTCGAGCATGTCGTGACCCTGGCGAAGACGATGCGGAAGCTGTGCGAGCAGGTGGAAATGCCGGCGTTCATCAAGACCACCGGAAAGTCGGGATTGCACATCATGCTGCCGCTGGGGCGACAGATGACGTACGACCAATCGCTCCAGTTCGCGATGCTGTTCGCGCGGCTCGTGACCGATCGCCATCCGGACATCGCGACAACGCAGCGCACGATCAGCAAGCGGGAAGGGAAGGTCTACGTCGACGCCTTCCAGAACCGCGCCGGCCAATTGATGGTCTCCGCATACAGCGTACGCCCGTCGCCCGGCGCGCCCGTATCGATGCCGATCGAGTGGGACGAGGTCAACGCGAAGCTTCACAACAGCAATTGGACGATCAAGAACGCGCGCAAACGCATGGAGAAACTCGGCAGCGATCCATGCATCAACGTGCTCGAGGTAAAGCCCAAGCTGATGAGCGTGCTCGAGCGCTTGAACCAGCTCCTTGGCGACTGACCCTCGATACCTGTACGTCTTCGCGCACGGCGCGGGGGCGGGCATGAACCACCCGTTCATGACGCACGCTTCGCAGACCCTGGGCGATCATGGCGTCGCGACCCATCGCTACGATTTCCCGTACATGAAGGCCGGGAAGAGCCGTCCGGACTCACCGGCCGTGGCGCAGGCGGCGGTGCGAGCAGCCGTGCGCGAGGCCGGCCGCATGACCCCAGGACTGCCCCTCCTTGCCGGCGGCAAGTCGTTCGGCGCCCGCATGACGTCGCAGGCGCAGGCCACGGAGCCATTACCCGGCGTGCGGGGGCTCGTGTTCTTCGGATTTCCGCTGCATCCTCCAGGCAAACCGGGCGTGGAGCGCGCCGAGCACCTGGCCAGCGTCGAGATTCCGATGCTGTTCCTGCAGGGCACGCGCGACGAGTTTGCGACGCTCGATCTGCTTCGAGGTGTGGTGGACCGGCTGGGGCGAGGCAGCCGCGCCACACTTCACCTGATAGAGGAAGGCGATCACTCCTTCAAGGTGCCGAAGCGCACAGGCAAGACGGAGCGCGACGTTATGGAAGAGCTGGCCACGACGATCCGGGAATGGGCGGACAACATTGGCTAATTACTGGTTAGTGAAGACCGAGCCGAGCACGTACAGCTACGACGACCTCGAGCGCGAGCACACCGCGGTGTGGGATGGCGTCAAGAACCCGGTCGCGCTGCGCAACCTGCGCGCAATGCATCCGGGCGACCAGGTGCTGGTCTACCACACCGGCGACGTGAAAGCGGTCATCGGGTGGGCAACCGTGGTCTCGGCACCGTATGCCGATCCCAAAAAGAAAGACCCGAACTTGATTGTGGTCGATCTAAGGGCACATCGCCGGCTGCCCTTGCCGGTCACGCTGGCGCAAATCAAGGCCGATAAGACGCTGAGCGAGCTCCCCATTGTGCGGCAGGGCCGTCTATCCGTGAGTCCGGTGACGGCCCCGCAATGGAGCAGACTGCTGAAGCTGGCGGCTGCTGCCGACTAGCGTTTTCCTTTTTTCCCTGCCTTCCGCGCACGGTTTTCCGCCCGCGCGGACGCGATCCCCGCTGCGATGCCCGCAACGATCGCGGCGCGTCCCACGGCCTTCAGCACCTTCCCGGTGCGCCTGAGCGCCGCCTTGAGCTTCATCTGCCGCTGTTCGGTTTCCGCACGTTTCTGGGCTTCCGCCAGTAACCGGTCGGCCTCGCGTGCAGCGGTCTCCGCCCATTTTCTGGCCGTCTTCGCAGCCTTGATGGCTGCCTTCTTGAACCGATCTGCGCGTGACGCCATGGCTCTATTCCTCCTTATTGGTACGCGGCCGCGATACGCTCCAAACGTGCTTGAATCTCGGCTTCCGGCAACCAGCGGCCGTTGACCATTACACCGGCCCGGCGCCCGACGTTCGCCAGATCGGCGAGCGGGTTACCGTTCAAAAGGATGAGATCAGCCCGCTGGCCAGCCGCAACCGAGCCAAACTCTTGCTCGGCACCGAAATAGCGCGCGACATTCCGCGTCCCCGCGACCAGAATCTGCTGCGGCGTAAGCCCGGCAGCCGCCATGCTGCGCATTTCGCGATGGGTCGAAAACCCGGGCACGCTGTACAGCTGCGGTGAGTCGGTCCCGAACGCGATGGGGCAGCCCGCGGTTTGGAGTGCCTTCAGGATGCGGCGGCGCAACGCGAGCGTCTTCTGGCGTTGATCGACGGAGAGCTGGTTTCCCTGCCGCATCTGCGTCAGCTGCTGCACCCAGTTGTTGCGCCATGCTGAGGGCACATAGCGGACTTCGGGCCGTGCCGCGAGCTGCTCGATATCCTCGGTGCCCAGGAACGTTTCCCACAGTGCAATGGTAGGGACGGTCCAGGCCCGCGCCTTACACGTCGCGTCCACCACATTCTGCAGGCGGGTATCGCTGGCGGAATCGGGACCGCCGATCGTCTCGACGTAGTTGTCGAGGTGATCGATCGAAATCTGCCCCGACTCGAGCGCATGCAGCACGCCTACGGCGTCGGGAACATGGCCGCCGAATCGCAAGCCCAGGCGCTTGGCCGTTGCGACGATCATGTCGTAGGTGTCGCGGCTCAGGCCTTCATGAATCTTCAGGTGATCGAACCCCGCGGCCTGCTGTTCCTCTACTATGCGTCGCCCCACCTCGGGGGTCGGAGCGGAGTTGCCGCTGAGCGCGGGGCCCGGGACCCAAAGCCGCGGGGCCAGCAGCTCGCCGCGCGCGATCCGGGCTTTGAGCTCCAGGTGTGGAAGCTGCCCCTGCATACCCCGTACGGTCGTCACGCCATTCGCTACATAGAGGAAGAGGACGTTCTCGGTGAGCTCGGGACCGGCGTTGGGATTCGGAAAATGCCCGTGCATCTCGGCGAAGCCGGGCATGAGATACTTGCCGCTGCCGTTCACGGTTGTCGCCCCGGCAGGTGCGCGCACCCGGGCCGCCGGGCCGAGCTCCGCAATGCGGTTGCCACGCACGATGACGGTCTGATGCTCCAGCACGCCATCGCGGCTCATCGGGACGACGTTGACGTCGACGAACGCGATGACGGGTTCCTGCGACCGTTTGGGAAGAAACGAGCCTTGCAGGACGAGCGCCGCGAGCGCCAACGGCACGATGGTCATTGCTGCGCGGCTTTTGCAATTTGCGCGCCAGTTAGTCATCAGTTCACCACCGCGCTGTAGGAGTAGGGGACTTCCGCACCGGCGCGATCCGCGATCGTCGGAACGAGCGTGACGCGCTTCCAGCGAACGCCGAAGCCGGTGATGGTCACCGATCCAGCCGACGCGGCGTCCAGCGGAATCGTGATCACCGTACCGCGACCC
>DASTDR010000177.1:0-2456 GCA_035710265.1 Gemmatimonadales bacterium
GAGCTTTATCGATACAACCAGTGGGCTACTGATCGCGCATCCTCGGTACGCTTCGGCCACGATTCCCGGGTCTGGGCCTGAACCGCGCTCCTGAGCCTCACGTTGTTTCAGGTTTGCATCCCCGCATGACGATGGCATGGGCGCCGAGGGCGTGAGCAGCGCGGCGCGTGCTCGCATTGACGCTGCCAGCGAAGTAGTCCATGTCGCGGAACACCTCTACCGACAGACCAGCGGCACGCAAGAGCGAGACGTAGTCATCCTCGACGATCGCGCCGACCACGCACTCGGCCCAGAGCCGCGGATCGGCGCGCGACTGCTCCGATACGGGCACCCGGAGCGCGATGTCCGAGATCTGCAGTCGACCACCAGGCTTGAGAACTCGAGCGATTTCGCCAAACGCGGCCGGTTTGTCCGGCACGAGGTTCAGCACCCCGTTGCTGGTGACCACATCGATGCTGGCGTTTGGGAGCGGAATCTGCTCGGCATTCCCCTCGATGACGCGTACGCCGTCGATCTTCATCGCCGCCACATTACGCTCGAGCTTCTCTCGCATCGCCCGGGTCATGTCGAGCCCGTACACGACACCGGTCGGGCCAGTCAACATCGCGGCGATCAGCGTGTCAGTTCCGGAACCGCTGCCGACGTCGAGCACCGCATCACCTTGGCGGATGACGCCTGCGGCAAACGGATAGCCCACACCGGCGAACGATTCGGTGGCTTCCTCCGGGACGCAATCGAGCTGCTCGGCAGGATAGCCAACAAACAGGCAGGCCAAGCGGCCCGTCGGAAAGTGGAATACCGCACCGGGGCGCGAGGCGACGTCGGTGTACATCTCTTCGACGGCTTTGAAGATGAACTCCTTCTTGTCACTCCACAGTGCCATCGTGGTGACTCCTTCGCCGCGGCCCGTCGGGTTCTTCGCTCAAAACCTCTTGATCAGATTCCGGACGCGGTCGAGCGATGTCGACGGGACGTCCTCAGTCGAGAGCGCCGACAGCCGCTGTTTGAGCCGACTCTCGAATTCCATCCGTGAGAAGCAGCTGCGACACGTGCGCAAATGTCGCTCCACGCTGTCGCGCTCGCTGTGGGACAGCTCATGGTCGATGAATTCCAGGAGGCGTGTCAGGGCCCGCTCACAGCCCATATCGTCCGTGTCAGCCATAGATTCCTTATCCGTGAGTGCTGGCCGCCCGCGACGCCTGGAGGCCGTGATCGCGGGCGACATTCCATAGCGTCCGTTGCAGCGCGCTCCGCGCGCGGGCGAGCCTGGACCGAACCGTGCCGACGGGCACGTCCAGCGCCTCCGCAATCTCGCCGTATGTGAGCCCTTCCACGTCGGCCAGCACGACCACGACACGGTGATGCTCGGGCAACGCGGCCAGCGCTCGCTCCAGATCCTCGCGCAGCAGTTTGTCGAGGAACTCCTGTTCGGGATTGGCGAACCACAGCAGGAAAGGCTGGTGCAGACGCTCGAAGATCGAGAAGGCGCCCTCCTCGTCGCCGGACTCGTCGATCAGCAGTTCTTCCCGCGGCCGCGCCAGCGTCTTCCGCCGCTCGCTGATGAAGGTGTTGTTCAGGATCCGGAACGTCCACGCCCGAAAGGCTCCCGCATCCGCCAGCGATGCGCGCGCCCGCCACGCTCGCGTGATGGACTCGGCCACGAGGTCCTCCGCATCGGCCTCGTTCTTCGTCAAACGCCTGGCGACGCCGTGCAACGGACCGAGGATCGCCAGAACCTGGGTCTCGAAGGCTTCTTTCGAAATGGTCACTCTGCGCCCGCTCCCAGGACGCGCGGACCGGCGAAATGGTTCCAGTGGTCGGGCAGCACGCCAGCTCCACGCATTGTTGCCGGGATTCCCGCGCAATTCCAGCGCGCTGGAACCATTTCGCAGACCGCGGCGTCCTCGGCGGTGAATCACGGCGAACGCGCCGCGGCCCGGAGGAGGTCGACATGAGCGGAACCGTAGTGGATGGGGTGGATCTCGAACGCAGAGTCAAGGACATGTACACGCAGGTCGCGCTCGATCCACACGGACGGTTCCATTTCGAGATGGGCCGCGCGATGGCCCGCCGGCTCGGTTACACCGACGCCGAGCTGGACGCCGCGCCTGCCGAGTCCATCGAATCGTTCGCCGGCGTCGGCTACTACTTCGACCTGGCGAATCTCCGCCCCGGCGAGCACGTCGTCGATCTTGGCAGCGGCTCGGGAATGGACACCTTCATTGCCGCCCACAAGGTCGGACAGAGCGGACAGGTGACAGGCGTCGACATGACAGACGCGCAGCTGGCGAAAGCCGACCGACTCGGAAAAGAACACACCTTCGGGTCTGTCCTATTCCGCCAGGCGTTCATCGATGCGACGGGATTGCCAGACGGATCCTGCGATGTCGTGATCAGCAACGGCGTGATCAACCTCTCGCCCGACAAACCCGCCGTGTTTCGGGAGGCTGCCCGAC
>DASTDR010000178.1:0-8190 GCA_035710265.1 Gemmatimonadales bacterium
TCGAGGTCTCCGATCGTCTCCTTGCGCCGCCGAAAGCTCCCGGCGACGTCGATCTGCTCGATGCCGCCCCCCGCCTTGAGATAGTCCACGATCGCGCGCGCGTATTGCTCGGCCTCGTGCAGCACGACGCGCTTGGGTCCGGAATTCGCGCCGGCCACCCCTTCACGAAGCTTCTCGAGCAGCTTTGGCCCGATCCCGGGCAACTTCGCGATCGTGCCGGCGTCCAGCGCCTGCTTCAGGTCCGCAATGCTGTTCACCTTCAGCTCGTCGTGCAACAGCTTGACCCGCTTGGGGCCAAGGCCGGGGATGTGCAGCAGGTCGAGCAGGCCCGGCGGGATGGTCGCGATGAGCTGCTGGCGCTGCGGCAGCGTACCCGTTTCCACGAGCATCGTGATCTCGTTCGCGATCCCCCCGCCGATCCCGGGCAGGTCGGTGAGATCGAACTCGCCGCCGCGTACCAGCTCATCGAGCGGATCGGGGTGATCGGCGACGGTGCGGGCTGCGTTCCGATACGCGCGGACTTTGAATGGATTCCCCGCGGAGATCTCCAGGAGGTCGGCGACTTCACCCAGCAGCCGGGCAATTTCAGAATTCTGCATGAATTAGTGGCGAAAGTTACCGCCTTCGAGCGCCTTCCACCGCCCTTGACCGGCCTTTTTTCGGGTGATACGCTAGCCGCTCCGAAACGACGTTCTTCCCCCCCCGTCGGAGGCCGAAGCATGGCGCGCAAGCTTCTCGGATTGGTGTTCCTGGCAGTGGTTTTCCCTCTCGTCGTCGCAGCGCAATCACAAGCCACCACCGGCATCATTCGTGGGACCGTCACCGATCCGTCGGGTGCTGCGGTCGCGAATGCCACTGTGACGCTGCGTGAGGTGAACACCGGCTTTTCGCGGCAGACGGTGACCAACGAGCGCGGGATCTACACTGCCTCGCTGCTTCCGCTCGGGACCTACGACGTCTCGGCGCGCGCCGTCGGCTTCACTGAGACGCGCCGCACGGGTGTGCGCCTGGGTGTCGGTGAGACGGTGAACCTGAATCTGCAGCTGGCCACGGTACAGCTGGAGGCGGTTGTGGTCGAAGCGACTCAACCGGTGGTCGACGCGACCAAGATCGAGAACTCGACCAGCCTCCCGGACGCCGCCGTGTCGCGGCTCCCGAATAACGGTCGCAACTACCTGAATCTGACCCTGCTCACGCCGGGTGTCGCGATCGTGCAGGGGCCCGACGGCGACGAGCTGTCGATCGCTGGGCAGAAGGGCATTCACAACAACGTCTCGGTCGATGGCGCCGATTTCAACAACCCGTTCTTCGGCGAGCAGCGCGGCGGCCAGCGCCCGCCGTTCACGTTCAACCTCGACGCCGTCGAGGAGATCGTGGTGACGGCCTCGGGCGCGAACGCCGAGTTCGGTCGCTCATCCGGCGGATTCGTCAACGTCGTGACCAAGTCGGGGACGAATCAGCTCCACGGCTCGTTCCACTATTATGGAAAGGACGGTGCGCTGTCCGGGCAGCCGACGCTCAATGGCACCTCCTACCCGCAGCCCGACTTCTCGCAGCACCAATTCGGGTTTACCCTCGGCGGGCCGATCAAGCGGGATAAAGCGTTCTTCTTCGTGGCATACGACCAACAGATCTACGACGAGGTCAAGCAAGACGACATCAACCGGATCGATCCGGCGCTCCGCGCCTGGATGGACACGGCGTACAGCGGGGCGCTCGCCGGCGACTACGGCCCGATCCGGCGCACCAACGACGCGCGGGCGCTGCTCGCCAAGATCGATGTCCGGCTCTCCGACCGCCACCATGCATCGTTGAAGTACAACTACGCCTGGTCGGAGCAGCAGAACGGGACGTTCGACGTGGACAGCTGGGCGATCAGCGCCAACGCGCTCGAGCAGGATCACTCGAACGCGATCAACGGGAGCCTGGTGTCGTACCTCACACCCCAGGTCTCCAACGAGTTCCGCTTCCAGTATTCGCGCGAGGACCGGCCGCGTCCCTACAACGGACCGCGTTCCGCGGCGATCGGCACGGACCCGACCGGCACCGGGCTGCGGCCGTTCCCGGACGTTGCGATGGATTTCGCGGGCGCGTACCGCTTCGGGATGCCGTTCTTCATCCCCGTCGAGTACTACGACACGCGTATCCAGTTCACCGACAACGTGTCGTTCGCGAAAGGCGATCACTTCATCAAGATCGGCGGCGAGTTCAACCGGGTGAATTCGGTGCAGACGTTCATCGGGTTTGCCAACAGCCGCTACATCTTCAGCTCGGTGAACGGTTTCCTGAGATACGTAGAGAACGGGAATTACGTGGAGTGCCCGAACGGGAGCAACAACACCACGGGTGGAAGTACGCCGTGCGGCCTGGACACCTTGGGGAACGCGATCCAGCCAGTGGGTCCGGTCCTACTGTATCTCCAACAAGCCGGTGTGAATCGCAGTGTGCGGGACGCCGGTACACAGGAGATCCCGCAAACCGAGCTCGACTTCTATATCCAGGACACTTGGCGGCCCAGCCCAAAGCTGACCTTGAACTACGGGTTGCGGTGGTCGATGCAACTGCAGCCGGATATCCTCTCGCCCGTGGATTCGACCGCGTACGCGCAGCACTATGGCGCGACGGTGACCAACGCCAAGGGCACGTTCGGATTCCCCTCTGACGGAACGATTCCGTCGGACAAAAAGATGATCCAGCCGCGGGTCGGGATTGCGTGGGATCCCAAGGCCGATGGGCGCCAGGTGTTCCGGGCGAGCGCGGGCCTCTACTACGCGCGCATACCCGGCCTGAATCTGGCGTCCACGCGCAGCACGGACGGGTATCGGGGAGTGACGCTGTTCGGCTCGAGCGGCACGATTCCGTTCGGGCTGCCTGCTCCATCGTTCCCGAACCTGTTCCCGTCGAACGTCCCACTCGCGTCGGTCTTCAATCCGAACGTGTTCGTGTTCGACAAGAACTTCCGCAACCCGCGGACATTCAACGTCACGGTGGGGTATGAGAAACAGCTGGCTGCCGACCTGGGTCTGCTGCTCAGCTTTACGCACGCAAAAACAGACAACGTGACCCGGTTCATCAACCGTAACGACTCGCTGTTCGGTGAGAACAACGCGGGACCGTGGACGGGAATCGGGACGCTGACGACTGTCGAGTCGAGCGCCAAGTCGGTCTACAATGGCCTCACAGTCGGGCTCAAGCGCGTGCTCGATCCGAACTTCCAGTTCCAGCTGAACTACACGCTCTCGTACGACAAGTCGGACGACGACAACGAGCGCGATCCGTTTACGTTCCGTTACGCGCGGGCCGACAACCTGGCACCGGAGTACGGCTACAGCGATCGCGATCAGCGGCATCGGTTCAACGGCTGGGCGGTGGCGCACATCGGCGGCGGCCTGTTCCTGAACAACCGGCTGAGCATCTACTCCGCCCAGCCGACGTCCGAGAGCTGCGGCCCGAGCCCGCTCAGTCCGTTTGCGCCGCCGGCAGGTGAGCGCGCCGCATCGCCGGCGGACCGCAACTGCACCGATGGTACGGTGCTGCAGCGCAACACGCTGCGCAAGGACAATTCGTATTTCTCGTGGGATGTCGGCCTGACTTGGCCGTTCAATCTCGGCAGCAAGGGCCGCCTCGAGCTGATCGCGCAGATGTTCAACGTGCTCGGCAACGAGAACTTCCGCGATCCGGCCGCCACGAGCCTGCTGTTCAATTTCGACGGTACGATCCGCAGCGGCATCGGCGACCCGCAGCAGGCCCAGGTCGGAGTGCACTGGGTGTTCTAAAACCCGGCGGTAGGCGTCGGCAGGCGAGAAAAAGGGGCGGTAGGTATGACACCTACCGCCCCTTACCGCCTCCTACCGTCAATTGTCGCTCGGCTCTAGCTCACGGTCACCTGCTGCACCATCCCGTGCACCAAATGCGGCGCGCCGTCCTTCACGTCCGGCACGTAGCAGAGCAGGAGGTAGTTGCCGGGGGTGAACGTCATTGTCAGCCACCCCACCTTGCCTTTATCCGGGCCGGCGAAACCGCCTACCGGGATCGAAACCGGTTCGCCCTTCATGCCGCCCGCGGCCCACTTTTGCCAGTCGGCGATGGTCTTGCCGGGAACGAGCCGCTCGATCGTGAGCTCGTGCAACTGCGGGCCGCTGTTCTCCACGCGGATGTTGTGCGTCCCCGCCGTGAGCGGCGCGGAGAGAGCGAACGCGTAGTCGGACAGGGTGACCGTGATGTCGGACTTGGGCTCGGCCGCGATCGCGCCCGATCGCGGCGGACCAACGACCAGTCGACGGAACATCCCCTTCTGCACATGCCACTTTCCATCGGGGCTCGGAATAAAGCAGACAAGCAGGTAATTGCCGGGTGCCAGATTCGCCGTGACGATCACGGTGTCGGGTCCAATGACGGCGCCCGGACCCCCGGGCACTGTCGGCTGCAGCGCCACCATCGCGTGCCACCACTCCGCGGCGGAGCCCTTTGGCATCGCGGCGGCCTCGAGCTCGGCCAGGCTCTTGCCCGGGGCGCTGAAGATCACGGCCTGGTGCGGCTCCCGCCCGGTGTTCACCAGCCGGAACGTCGTGAGTCCGGCGGAAATGGTATCGGGCGCGGCGAACGCGAAGTCCGTCGCGGTGATCGTGACGACGGGAGGCGAAGTCGACGCCGGTTGCTTGGGTGAGCAGGCCGCAACCAGCAGGAGTGCTAGTGTGGGTCGGGGGCGCAAGCAGGCTCCGGGAGAATGGGAGGCGTAAATGAAAGGCATCAATGGAGTGGCGTCAAATCGACGCGTCCCCTTACTTTACGCACTTGCCGCACCCGAGCCGGTAGCTCAGTTGGTAGAGCAACGGACTTTTAATCCGTAGGTCCTGGGTTCGATTCCCAGCCGGCTCATACAATCGCAGCTTCTTCATTACAGCTTCATACGGGTCTCGCCACCATCCTCTACTGTGGAGACTGCCCCGACCCAACTTCTCGTCGTTCGGCTCACCGATTCGTTCGGCGACTTCTGGCCGCAACTCGCCGGGGAGCTGGGCGTCTCGCTCACGGAATGGCATCCGCCGGACACCGCGCCGCCGTTGACCGGCACCGCGATCATCGTGCTCGCCGCCGGCGGTGCCGAAGCGGAAGTCCCCGCCGCGATTCGCGGTCTCGCAGTGCCTCCCGACGTGCCCATCGTCGCCGTCGGAGCCGCGCCGAGCCATCGCCTCGCGGCACAGGCGGTCGCCGCCGGCGCGGCGGACTATTTCGCCTTCCCCGACGATCGCGGCGCGCTGCGCGACACCGTCGAAGCGGCGATCGCGCAACGCCGCGCGACACTCGCGCGTGCGGTGCACGCGGAGCTCGAAGCCAAGGCGTACGCGTTTCGCGACATCGTTGGGGAAAGCCCGACCCTCAAGGCGACGCTCGATCGCGCGGCGCGCGTGCTGCCCCATGCCGAAGCCACCGTCCTGATCGTCGGGGAAACCGGCACCGGCAAGGAGTTGCTGGCGCGGGCCCTGCACTATGGAGGCCCGCGGGCCCGGGGACCGTTCGTCGAGCTGAACTGCGCCGCGCTGCCTCCGCACCTGCTCGAAAGCGAGCTCTTCGGACACGAGCGCGGTGCCTTCACCGACGCGAAAACCGCAAAGCCGGGACTGTTCGAAGCTGCCGAAGGCGGCACGTTGCTCATGGACGAGGTGCAGCAGCTCGCCCCCGAGCTGCAGGCGAAGCTGCTGCGCGCGCTTGAACAAAAAGCGACGCGGCGCGTTGGAGCGACGACGACGCGACGCTTCGATGTACGGATCATCGCCGCGTCCAACGCCGATCTCGCGGCCGAAGTGCGCGCGGGGCGGTTCCGCCAGGATCTCTTCTATCGGCTCAACGTCGTCAGCTTGACCATGCCGCCGCTGCGCTCGCGGGGGGACGACGTGCTGCTCCTCGCCGAGGCCTTCCTCACGCGCTTCAGCGCGCAGTACGGGCTGCCGCGGCCGGTGCTTGGGGCCGAGCACCGGCGTGCCCTCCTCGGGTACGACTGGCCGGGGAACGTCCGCGAGCTGCGCAACGCGCTCGAGCGTGCGCTTCTCTTGTCGCCGCCCGAAACCCTCGAGTTGGGAGACCTCCGCGGCGCCAGCACCACCGCCGCGCCCGCAGGCGGGCCGTTGCCGTTCCCGGCACCGCTCCACGAGATCGTCCGTGCAGCCGCGCGCGCAATGGTGGACACGACCGCAGGAAACCGCTCGGAGGCAGCGCGGCGGCTCGGCATCTCGCGCTCGCGCCTGCAGCGGCTCCTGGATGGGTCCCCTGATACGGATTGAGTCAGGTGCCCCGCCGTAGATCAGGACGTTTTCGCTAAGTCGTGCAAGGACAGTAGGTTCCTGCGGTCCACGGTATGCGGCAACAAACATCGAACCCCTCTCCAAAGGACCAAGGGATGCGTGTACCTCTGTCTCGCAGGATCCTGGCGCTCGCCGCTGTGGCAGCGCTCGCGTGCGCGGATAACACCGGACCGGCGGGCGTGCCCAATTCGGAATTGCACGTGCTCCGGCAGGATTCGCTCGCTCCGCCGCTGGTGACGAACGCCGCCAGCTTCTGGGCCAAGGTGGGGGACGGCCGTGAGCTGCATCTCAATTACCAGGGGGCCACTCCCGCGGATACCGGGGAAGAGTTCCTGCGTTTCGAGGTGCCAGGCGACGGTTTATTGCGCAAGCCGAACGGCTCGGCGTTTCAGGCCGGCGATTCGATCCTCATCACCGTGACCGTGATCGACGCGGCGCGCTTCCACTTCCAGTTCGAACCGTCCGGACTGGTCTTCAACCCAGACCACCCGGCGCGCCTCAAGGTCCGGTATTTCGAAGCGGATCGCGATTATGACGATGATGGGGATGTGGACAGCACGGACGCCGAGCTCGAGCACGTGCTTGACTTGTGGCAGCGCGAGGGCCCGACCGCGTCGTGGTATCGAGTCGGGGCGGTGAAGTTCGAGGAACTTGACGAGCTCGCTGCCAACATCCTGTCGTTCTCGGAATACGCCGTGGCCTGGTGACGGCGGCTGCAAATGGCGTCTTTCGCCGAAGAATCGGCGCTGTTACGCGAGTTGGATCAGCTCGCCGACTCCGGGCGACACCAGGAGGTCCTGGATCGCCTGACCCGGGTCCCGGCCGCGATGCTCCAGAGCCGAACCCGCTTCGCGCTCCTCATGGCGGAAACCACCGGACGCCTGGGCGATCTGGTCGCCGCGGCCCGATGGGCGGAGGCGGCGCTCACCCTCGCCCGGCAACGGGGGGAACGACACGCGGAGCTGCGCGCGCGGAACTACCAGGGAGCGATTGCGCTGCGGCGCGGCGACGTCAGCGCGGCGGAGGCGCATCTGCTCGATGCACTGGAATTGGCGCGCCCGCTCGGCGAACATGCCATTGAGGCGCGCTGCCTCAACAATCTTGGCATCCTCGCCAACATGCGCGGCGATCAGCAAACGGCATTGGCCTACTATCGATTCGCGCTGGCCGCGTACCAAAAAATCGGATTTACGCGCGGCATCGCCGAGACCTATCACAACATCGGGATCAGCCGCCGAGATCTCGGGGATCTCGCCGGAGCCCTGGAAGCAGCCGAGCAGGCGCTGCGGCTCGCGGGGGAAACGGGAGACGAGCGCGTAGCCGCGCTTGCCGCCACCGACCTCGCCGAGCTGCATCTCCTACTCGGGGACGCACCCCTGGCCGCTGCGGAGCTCGAACGCGCCACGGAGCGCTACCTGCGAATCGGATTCCGAGTCGGTCTCGCGGAGGTATGGCGCCTGCAAGCGGCGGTGGCGCGCACGCGAGGACAGCTTCCGGATGCCGTTCGGCTCCTCACGAACGGGGCGGCACTCGCCGCCGAGCACGAGCTCACGGAAGTCCTGGCCGATATCGAGCGGGACTTGGCAACGACGCTCGAGCAGTCCGGCGATAAGGCGGGCGCTGCGGCGGCTCGAAGCCGCGCCGCGGCCTTGTACGCGAAGTTCGGAGCCAGGGCGCAGCGCTCCTGATACGCTGGCTCGTTTCGAGTCAGGCGCGCCAACCTGTGACAGCGCCGCAACCAGTTTGAAGATCCATCCCTCGAACTCACAAGCGCTTACATGCGGCATCGATCGGTACGTCAATTGCCCTCCTGGGACTGCGGCAGTCGTTCCACTCAACCAGGAGGTAGGATGAACCGCTTTGTCGCATTTGCCGCGCCGTTCGCGGC
>DASTDR010000179.1:0-8098 GCA_035710265.1 Gemmatimonadales bacterium
CTCGGCGTCGCGCGCGGTGTGACGCCGCCCGCTGCGTCCGAGTGCCGCAAACGGCAGCTCGCGGCGCCCGCCCTCCGAGACGCCCAGGAACGCCGAGACCGCTCGGCGCACGACGTCGGACACCGACGTGTCGTGCCGCCGCGCCTCGCGCGCCAGGAGCGCGGCGAGGTCGTCGGGCAGGGTGACGGTTGTGCGTGTCATACGTGCATACTAGCATACCGAATCTAGGTCTGCGCCTTCCAGCCGGCCAGTACGGCGTCGGCTATCTGATCGATTCCCACCCCGTTGGTCACCTGCGCAAACAGAAATGGCCCCGCCCCGCGCATGCGCCGCGAGTCGCGGTCCATCACCTCCAGATCGGCGCCGACGAGCGGCGCCAGATCCGTCTTGTTGATGACGAGCAGATCGGACTGCGTGATTCCAGGACCGCCCTTGCGGGGAATCTTGTCGCCGCCGGACACGTCGATGACGTAGATCGTGAAATCAGCGAGGTCGCGGCTGAATTGCGCGGCCAAGTTGTCACCACCGCTCTCCACGAACAGCAGATCGGGATGAAACCGCGTCATCAGCCGCTCCAGCGCATCGAGGTTCTGGCTCACATCGTCCCGTACGGCGGTATGAGGGCAGCCGCCGGTTTCGACCGCGGTGATGCGCTCGGACGGAAGCGCCTGATGGCGAACGAGAAACTCCCCATCTTCCTTGGTGAAGATGTCGTTGGTGACCACGGCCAGGCTGTAGGTGTCCCGCAGGTGTCGGCACAGCGCCAGAAGCAGCGCGGTCTTGCCGCTCCCGACGGGACCGCCAATGCCAATCGTGAAGGCTCGGGAGCGGAAGTCGCGCGCGCGCGGCGCCGCGCGATCCGCGAAGAAGCCGGGTCCTTCTTGCTCGGCGTGGTCATGGGAATGAGGATGGTTCGGTAGGTAGTGCATCATGAGCTCCTTGGCGGCAGTGCCTACGACTGAAAGAGGCGCGAGTACAACCTGTCGTGCGCCGACTGGAGCATGTCCAGCACCGGCGCCGTCTGACAGACATCGTCGGCGTCGAGCGCGGCGGACCGTTCGAGCAGCTGCGCCAGCTCGCGCCCGGCCTCGTGGTGCATCCGCTGGGCGTGATAGCTGCCAGCGATCCCCAGACGCACGGCGGCGGACAACACTCCGCGCGCCGTACCGAACAGCATCGCCGTTCGCGCCGTCTCGAGGGGGAGTCCGATGAGCCGAAACACCACTCCTGAGAGCGGCGCCACGTGCGCGCACCCCCGATCGGCCGACGACGCCAGCTCCGTCATCGCATCGGACGGCCACACACGTCGCGCCGTGGACAGCAGCGTGCGCCCCTGAACGCGACTCGCACGATTCGCGATGCTGTTGGTGAGAAATGCGTCGGCCAGCTCGTCGAGCGCCAGCCATCGCTCGGGACGGCGATATGCGGCCGTGAGCAGCGGCAACGCGCCGTACGCCGTCTGCTGAATGGAGGCGTGCAGGAAGCGCCGCAGGGCGGCGAGATCCTCGACTTCACCCTGCTGCCACGCGGCCTCGAGTCCCCACGAGTGCGCGAACACGCCGGTCGGGAACGCCGAATCGACGACCTGCCACGCGAGCCAGTCCGCGGTTGGATTCAGCGCCATGTCAGAAGAGGAAGTAGCGCTGCGCGAGCGGCAGCACGTCGGCCGCCGCCGAACGAAGCACCTCACCATCGGCGGTCACCGTGTAGGTCTCGGCATCGACGTGAATCGTCGGCAGCGCGTCGTTCAACCTCATGTCCCTCTTGGTCACCGTGCGGCAGTCACGAACCGACGACAGCCTCTTGCCCAGACCGTAGCCGGCGACGGTGCCGCTGTCGAGCGAGAGTTGCGAGACGAACGCGAGCGACGTCGCTGCGCCCGCGCCGCCGAAGCCGCCGAACATCGGCCTCATCAGCAGGGGCTGCGGCGTGGGAATAGACGCATTGGCATCGCCCATCTGCGCCCACGCGATGAAGCCGCCCTTGATCACGATCTCGGGCTTGACGCCAAAGAATGCCGGCTTCCACAACACGAGGTCTGCGAGCTTTCCCACTTCGACCGATCCGATTTCATGCGACACGCCGTGCGTGATCGCGGGATTGATCGTGTACTTCGCGATATATCGCCGGATGCGGTAGTTGTCGTTGTCGCCCTGCTCCGCAGCAAGACGCCCGCGCTCCTGCCGCATCTTGTGGGCGGTCTGCCAGGTGCGGCAGATGACCTCACCGACTCGCCCCATCGCCTGGCTGTCGCTCGACATCATGCTGATCGCGCCCAGGTCGTGCAGCACGTCTTCGGCAGCGATCGTTTCGCCGCGGATGCGGCTCTCGGCAAACGCGACGTCCTCGGGAATGTTCTTGTCGAGGTGATGACACACCATCAGCATGTCCAGGTGTTCGTCCAGCGTGTTCACCGTCAGCGGACGCGTCGGGTTGGTGGAGCTGGGCAGGACGTTCGGCTCGCCGCACACCTTGATGATGTCGGGCGCGTGCCCGCCCCCGGCGCCCTCCGTGTGGTACGTGTGAATCGTTCGACCCTTGAATGCGGCAATCGAGTCGTCGACGTAGCCCGACTCGTTGAGCGTGTCGGTGTGGATCGCCACCTGCACGTCGAAGCGATCCGCTTCAGTCAGGCAGCAGTCGATCGCGGCCGGCGTCGACCCCCAGTCCTCGTGCAGCTTCAGGCCGATGGCTCCGGCGCGAATCTGCTCTTCGATGCCTTCGGGCAGCGACGTGTTGCCCTTCCCGAGAAAGCCGAAGTTCATCGGTAGCGTGTCGGTCGCCCGCAGCATCAGCTCGACGTGGCGCGAGCCGGGAGTACACGTGGTGGCATTGGTGCCGGTCGCCGGACCGGTGCCGCCGCCCACGAAGGTGGTGACGCCGCTCGCCAGTGCCTCGAAGATCTGTTGCGGGCTGATGAAGTGGATGTGCGAGTCGATGCCGCCGGCGGTGAGGATGAGCCCCTCGCCGGCGATGGCTTCGGTGGTCACCCCCACCACCATGCCGTCGCTGACGCCGGCCATGACGTCAGGGTTGCCTGCCTTGCCGATGCCGGCGATGCGCCCTCCCTTGATGCCCACGTCCGCCTTCCGGATGCCGGTCCAGTCGATGACGAGCGCGTTGGTGATCACGCAGTCGAGCGCGCGGCCGTCCGTGACGCCGGCCGCCTGGCCCATGCCGTCGCGCAGGACCTTGCCCCCGCCGAACTTGCACTCGTCGCCGTACACGGTGGCGTCGTGCTCCACCTCCGCCACAAGACCCGTGTCGCCGAGGCGCACGCGATCGCCCGTCGTGGGACCGAAGATGTCCGCGTAGTGGCGCCGATCGATGTGATGAGCCATGGCTACGGCACGTTCCTCAGATCGGCGCCAGGGGCGACGGGCCCGCTGGCCCACGCGTTGCCACCTCGAATGACTCTGGCACCGGCGATCGACACGAGCGTCACGGTCTTCGTCTCACCGGGCTCGAACCTCACTGCCGTACCTGCCGGGATGTCGAGTCGATAGCCATGGGTCCGTCGCCTCTCGAAGACGAGCGCGCGATTGGTCTCGATGAAGTGGTAGTGGCTGCCGACCTGGATCGGCCGGTCGCCGCGATTGGCGACCTCGATCTCGATGGTCTGACGACCCTCGTTCAGCACGATCTCGCCGTCTCGGACGAGGCGGCTGCCGGGCGCACCGTCAAGCGCGATCGCAGCGCGGCCGACGCTGGCGTGAGCCGCGGACGGGGGCGTGAGGAAGCTGCCGTAGAGCGCCAGCGTCAGATCGCCCCGCTCCGCGACAATCGGATGGTGGACGGTCACCAGCTTGGTCCCATCGGGAAAGGTCCCTTCGATTTGGACCTCGTCGATCATCGTGTCGACGCCGTCCATGACGTCGTGACGCCCCAGGAGCCGCCGCCCGAGATCCATCAACTCGGCGACCGAGCGTCCGTCGCGAATGAACTCGAGCAACTGCGTCGAGATCAGCGCCACCGCCTCGACGTAGTTGAGCCGCAGCCCGCGTGCCAGTCGTTTCTGAGCGAGAGACCCGGCCTGATGCAGCACGAGCTTGTCGATCTCGCGCGGTGTCAGATGCATGACATCCCTCCACGACTTTCTCCTACCATTTGCGCGACCACGGATCGTCGCCGAGCAGCGCGGGCACGAATCGAAGCAGACGCCGGAGCCGGCGGCCGACCTGTTCGACCGATCTTCCTGCAACGCGCACGACGCACCCGCAATCGCGAAGCGGCGCCGCCGCGACGAGCTCGTCGGCGCCTCGCACGATCGGCCGCCCGTTGACGCTCGAGACGAGCGCCGTAGCGTCGTCCTGCAGCCCGGCGCCCGCGATCACGACCAGCGCGAGCACATCGAAGCGGCCCATGCGGGCTGCAAGATCGCCGTCCGAGGCGCGCAGGGCCGTCCCGTCGTGCAAGAGCAACCGCCCGCCATAGCGCACGACCGTTCGACTGACGTATTCCGCGAAGGCCCAGCGCTCTCCCGACGCACGGCGGCCCGACGTCATCCAGTCGACCAGCACGAGCCGCGCCCCCGCGGCGACATCGACGCGCTGCACCTGTCGATAGCTGGACGCCGCGAAGCAGACGACCGGGTCGGGCAGGACCACGAGCAGACCGTCCCGTTCGACCTCGGCCTGCAGCTCGACCTCGCACCCGCGCGGCGAGCGATAGACCTTCGTCGACGCCTGCGTCGAGAGGAGCGCAGCCGCGCCCTGACCGACCACGACCCGCATCGCGATCGCGTCGCCGTCGACCATCCCGCCGCCAAAGGTCGACGTGTAGATCCACGCCGCGCGTCCGTGATTCGCCGGCGTCAACAGGCGAAGCGGACTGGCCGCCAGCGCACGGCTCACCACGCTTCCGCGCGGCCCGGGAATGACTTCCAACTCCGCGCGACCCGGTTGACTCGACGCGTCTCGTGCGTCAGTCACGGTGGAGTGCGCAGGTCGGGCTGGCCCCCTGTTCGCCAGACGGGTCGCGCCCGGATCTCGCCCGGCGCGATCACACGCTGAGATGCTCGCGGACAATGTCATCGCTCAGCTCGTCGATCCCTCCGGCGGCCGCACTGCGCCCTTTCTCGAGAATGCGGAACTGGCTGCACACGCGTCTGGCAAACGGCAGCTTCTGCTCGACCAGCAGGACCGTCAACCCCGCCTCTCGATTGAGGCGAAGGATGATGTCGCCGATCTCGTGCACGATGTTCGGCTGGATCCCTTCTGTCGGCTCATCGAGGATGAGCAGGCTCGGTTCGAGCGCGAGCGCACGGCCGATCGCGAGCTGCTGCTGTTGCCCACCCGAGAGGTCGCCGCCACGTCGACCGAGCATCTGCTTGAGCATCGGAAACAGATCGAAGATCAGCGGCGGAATGGTGCGCGTCGGCTGCCGTCGCGCCGCGAGCCCGATGCGCAGGTTCTCTTCAACGGTCAACTGTGGAAAGATCTCTCGCCCTTGCGGCACGTAGCCGATGCCGAGACGGGCGCGCGCCTCGGCCGCGACGCTGCGGAGATCGACGTCTCCGAAGGTCATCGTGCCAGACGTCACGGGCAGCAGGCCCATGACGCATTTGAGCAGCGTCGTCTTCCCCATCCCGTTGCGGCCCATGAGACACGTACGCGACCCGGCCTCCACGTCGATGTCGACGTCCCACAGCGTGTGACTTCCGCCGTACGACTGATTCAGTCCCCTGACGGACAACAGGCTCATGCGCCGAGGTACACCTCAATCACCTGGGGGTCGTTCTGCACGCGATCCATGTCGCCTTCGGCGAGCACCCGCCCTTCGTGGAGCACCGTGACCTGGCTGGCGATCGACCGCACGAACTCCATGTCGTGCTCGACGACGATCACCGTGTGTTTGCCGGCGAGCGAGAGCAGCAGTTCGGCCGTGCGGTCCGTCTCCTGCGGCGTCATCCCCGCCACCGGCTCGTCCACCAGCAGAAGCTCCGGCTGTTGCATCAGGAGCATCCCGATCTCGAGCCACTGTTTCTGGCCGTGCGAGAGCGATCCGGCCAGCACCCGTTGCTCGCGTATGAGGCCGATGACGTGCAGCACCTCCGCGATGCGTTCGCGCTGCGCGGGCGTGAGCCGCGCCACGAGCGTTCGCCAGAACGACTTGTCGTCGGCCGTCGCCAGCTCGAGGTTCTCGAACACACTGAGAAACTCGAACACGGTCGGCCTCTGGAACTTGCGTCCGATGCCCACCTGCGCGATCTCGGGTTCGGACAGCGACAACAGATCGATGTTCTGGCCGAACCACGCGGTGCCCTCGTCAGGGCGCGTCTTGCCCGTGATGACATCCATCATCGTGGTCTTGCCGGCGCCGTTCGGACCGATGATGCAGCGCAGCTCGCCGGGATCGACGTAGAGGGTCAATCCGTTGAGCGCCTTGAAGCCGTCGAAGCTGACCGTGAGCTTCTCGAGGTAGAGGATCTTGCCGAGCAGCGGCGGCGGGGCCCGCCGCTTGGCGGCCTCGCGAAGCTCGCGCCAGGAGCGGCGCGCCGAACGCGCGCCGTTGGTATGACCAGGAGAGCTCATCGACTCTGACTCGAGGCCGGCAGCAATCCCGCCAGCCCGCGCGGAAGAAACAGCGTGACGCCGACGAAGATCGCCCCGAGCGCGTACAGCCACACTTCCGGAAGCGCCGCCGTGAAGTAGGTCTTCGCGTAGTTGACCAACGCGGCGCCCACAGCCGCACCGAACAGCGTGCCGCGGCCGCCAACGGCCACCCAGATGACCACCTCGATCGAGTTGATGGGCTCGAACTCGCTCGGGTTGATGATGCCGACCTGCGGCACGTAGAGCGCACCGGCCACGCCGGCGACGACGGCCGAGAACACGAACACCCACAGCTTGTACGATTCCACCCGATAGCCGAGAAAGCGGGTCCGGCTCTCGGCGTCGCGAATGGCGCGAATCACGCGCCCGGCGCGCGAGCCGACGATCGCCCGGCACGCGACGTAGCTGGCGGCCAGCGCCACCGCCGTGACGACCAGCAGCACCGACCTCGTGCCGTCCTCTTGCAGGTTGAAGCCCAGGATGTCCTTGAAGTCGGTGAAGCCGTTGTTGCCTCCGAAGCCCATGTCGTTGCGGAAGAACGCGAGCATCAGCGCGTAGCTGAGCGCCTGCGTCATGATCGACAGGTACACGCCGGTGACGCGCGACCGGAACGCCAGCCAGCCGAACACATAGGCGAGCACCGCGGGCACGATCGCGACCATCAGCATGGCAAACCAGAGACGGTCGAAGCCGTACCAGAACCAGGGCAGTTCCGTCCAATTGAGAAAGACCATGAAGTCCGGCAGGATCGGATGCCCGTACACCCCGCGCGTGCCGATCTGTCGCATCAGGTGCATCCCCATCGCGTACCCGCCGATCGCGAAGAACGCCGCGTGTCCCAGGCTGAGAATTCCGCAGAACCCCCAGATCAGATCGACCGCGATGGCCAGCATGGCGAAGCACAGGTACTTGCCGATCAACGTCAGCACGTACGTCGACACATGGAACGGCGACGAGGCCGGCACGGCGAGGTTCAGCACCGGAACGACGACGGCGATCACCGCGAGCAGGGAAAGAAACACGAGGCTCGTGCGATCGCCGACCTTCGCCGCCTCCCGGCGGCCCGCGGTCGTCACGCCGCCTCCGCGGCGCGGCCGGTCTGCGGAAAGAGCCCGCGCGGGCGGCGCTGAATGAAGAGAATCAACGCAACCAGGACGAAGATTTTCCCGAGCACCGCTCCGGCGACCGGCTCCAGGAGCTTGTTGACGATGCCGAGCGACATCCCGCCGATGAGCGTGCCCCACAGGTTGCCGACGCCGCCGAACACCACCACCATGAAAGAGTCGATGATGTAGGACTGGCCGAGATTGGGTCCCACGTTCGTGAGCTGACTGAGCGCGACGCCGGCGACGCCGGCGATTCCCGCGCCGAGCCCGAACGTCATCGCGTCGACCCGGTCGATGCGGATACCCATCGCCCTCGCCATGGCGCGGTTTTGCGAGACCGCACGAATATCGAGCCCGAGCCGGGTCCTCTTCAGCACGATCAGCAGGATCCCGAAGACGATCAGCGCGAGGACGACGATGGAGAGACGGTTGTAGGTG
>DASTDR010000180.1:0-3241 GCA_035710265.1 Gemmatimonadales bacterium
GTGGCTGGTCTACGTCGGTTTGCCCGGGGCTTCGAGCAAGCCGGTCGCGTATAACCCGGTCCCGAGGGGTGATGCTCGTTTCTCCCCGGGCGTGGTGAAGCTCCACGCGGTCATGGGCGACGCGCTGTTGAACGCCGTCAAGTCTGGAGACGCGCGCGAGGACCGCTCACAGGGGTTCGCGCTCGGCGAGAACCCGGCCTTGCGCGCGGCCCAGATGGCTATCCGTGAGCACGCTCTCGAGAACGAGGCAGAGATCGTCCGGGTCCTTGAATCGTCTGCGGACGCGGAACATCGCGCGATGGCCGCCACCGCGCTGGGCTACGCGCGAGCGTCAAGCCGCCAGGTTGCCAGCCTGGCCAGGGCAAGCCTGGACGGGGATGACAACGTCCGCAACAACGCCGTGCGCGCGCTGGGCGTGCTGCTGCAGGCCAGGCCCGAGCTCGCTCGCGATGTTCCGGCGGCGTCGGTTCTCCCGCTTCTGTCGTCTCCCGTCTGGAGCGACCACAACAAAGGCGCCATGCTCGTCGAGGCGCTGACCAAGAACCGCGATCCGGAGCTGCTGCGGCAACTGCGCGCAAGCGCGCTCGACAACCTGCTGGAGATGGCGCGCTGGCGCAGCGCCGGGCACGCCGATAGCGCGCGGATGCTGCTCGGCCGCATTGCCGGAATCGAGGAGGATCGTCTGCTGAAGCTCGTCGCGAGCGGCGACGTGGAGGCGATCATCCGGGCGCTGCCGCCTGAACGCTAAGACTCAGATCCACACTAATTCGGTGTGGGGCGCTCCACGTGGTCGATTACGAGCACCTCGACTGGCCCCGTCTGCGGCTCCAGCTTCAGCCCAAGCTGTTCCTCGAGCGCGGTGAAGATCGACACGGCATCAGGATCAGCAGTGGCTGGCTCGGCGGCCTGAGGACGCGTCGGAAGACCGCCCCCGGGGCCCACGCCGGGAATTGGTCGTCGATCGAAATAGAGGGCCAGGTCGAATCCTCCCGTCAGACCCGTCCGATCGACGACCATGCGGCCGGCGTACATAGGCAGGTATCTCTCCACCAACTGCGTCATCGTCACTCCGCAGAGCCTCATGTTGATGGGGCCCGGAGGTCCCGGTGGCGTGCACTGGCCACCGCCGAGGCCCCCCGTTGATTCGACCTGAGACTGGCGCAGTCGCGGACCAAGCGATCCATTCGCGCGCGCCAGCACGAGGGCATAGATCTGACCGTTCCTCGTCTCCCGGTGCACCTTCAGGGCGAACCGCTCGGCCAGAAGGGATTGGAGCCGCCGCGGCGCGTCGCTCTCCACGGCACCTTGCGGCCCTCGCGCCTGGATGTCGAAGCGATCGGTGTCGACCCACTCCGGCGCGCCGACCGTCTGAAAATCCCGCAGCCCGTAGGCGAAGCGGATGATCGACCCCAGCGTCACGTTGTGTGCCTCGAAGGCGCCGCCAGGCGTGAACCTCAACCCGGCTCCTCCCCACACTCCGACGACCACCGGGCCGGCGGAGGTCGGCTTCACCGACGCCACCTCGAACGACGGAAGCGGAACAGACTGGGCGAGGATGGGTACGGCCAGCACCATGGCTCCAACACTCGCCAGGACGGCCTTCTGGGCAACACTCAGTTTCGCCGCGGTTCGGTTGGTCATGATGTCCCTGATCCGGTTCTTGACGTTCGAACCACTCACTCCGGATATGCACGCCATCGGAGATTCGACGTACCGCTTGCAGACATTCACGATGCCCTCGGCGTAGGTCCAAGGTTCTCCGGATATACGCAGCACCTCCTGATCGCAGGCGCGCTCACGCTCATCAAGAAGACGCGATCCGATCCACCAGACCAACGGGTGAAACCAGAACACGGCTTCCGCGATCATGTGAACCGCCGCGGTCGTGTTGTCGCGACGCCTGATGTGACACAGCTCGTGGGTCAGCACGGCAGCCAGTTGCCGTGGCGTCAGGTCGTCTTCGATGCCGGACGGCACGAGGATCACCGGACGCCAGAGACCCACGACACCGGGCTCCATCACCCCCGGCGTCGATCGCAGGGTGACGCCCGCCGGCAGCATGGGCAGGCTGGCGACGGTCCAGGGCGAACTCGTGCGGATGGTGGCTCGAATCTGCCGCCACGTACGGAACCGGACGAGGGTCATCGCGATGGTTCCAGCCACCCACATGCCGAAGAGGGCAAACGCGAACCAGTCGACGCCGCGTGCCGCGTCCTGCATAGGCAGGACGCTCATGGCCGGTTCCACGACAAACGGCCGGCTGACCTGCGCGAGCGTCGCCGAGACGGCCGGCGCGGCGATCTGCGGCGCCCTCGATGCCCACTCCAGTCGATCGCCGAGCGCCATCAGCAGCGTGAACGGTATGAAGAACTTGACCGAGGCACTGAACCAGAGCCAGTACCGGACGCTCGCGTGGTTCTTTCGACACATCAATGTCAGCAACCCAACCGCGACCGCGAACAGGGTCGATTGCCAGAGATGGTTGGCAAGCTCGCTGATCATTTCGGCTTCCTTTCCGTTTTCTGCTGGCGCTCGATCGTCTTGATCGTCTTCTCCAGCTCACGCACATCGTCGAGCGTCAGCTTCCCGGCTTCCGCGAGCTGCGCCATCATCGGCTGCGCGCGGCCGCCGAACAGACTCAGGATGTCGTCGAGCAGCCGGTGGCGCGCCACGTCACGATCCACGAGCGGTTCGAAGATGTGGGCGTTGCTGATCTTCCGCACGCGACGGACGGCACCTTTAGTTTCGAGCCGGTAGACCGTCGTTTGAATCGTGGTGTAGGCCGGTCGCGGCTCCGGAAACCCTTCCTGGATTTCCCGGATCGAGGCTTTCCCAAGCGCCCACAACGCCTCAAGAATCTGCAGCTCTAGTCGCGCGAGTTTAGGCTGTCCTTTACGCATTTACTATCAGGTGTATAGATCTACTATAGAATAGTAGACACTGTCAAAGGGGGTGGACGTTCAGCTCAGAGGCCCGAGGCCTTCTGAGGCCCGAGGCCTGGGCCCTGGGGCCTTTTTCGTAAGAGGATCAGATGGTGCGGACACTTCGTCGTGTCCGCGTAGAGCCGTTCGCAGTCGTCGCAGCGGACGCACTCGGTCAGGACGATCTTCGGCCCCTGGATGGCGCCCCACTCGCACGCCTTCTCGCAGATCTTGCAGGTCTTGCACTCGGACCACCGCTTGATCCGGAACACCGTCAGGTTCGAGAGAATCCCCAGCGCGGCCCCGAGCGGGCACAGAAA
>DASTDR010000181.1:0-2928 GCA_035710265.1 Gemmatimonadales bacterium
GTCAGGATGGCGTCTGAGTCCCGCATCTGGCGAATCGAGTCCTCCGGCACATCGTCCACCTCCGGCATGGGATGGGGCTTCGTCAGATAGTTCATCGAGGACATCGACCGGATCGAATATCCCATCCAGCCCAGGCTCACCCCACACTGGGGCGCTGGGTAGATCACCTCGTTCTCACCGAACCAGATCCGCACGCGGTAGTACATCGGGTCGATCGAGACCAGGCGTGAGGTCGCGTCGACAATGGCTTGATAAACGGCCGGCTGGACTTTGCAGCGATCGTCGGCGGCGTAGTTCTGAGGGCTGCCGGCGACGAGCCGATTCCCGAGAGCGAAGACGGCGACGAACAGGCACACCGTCGCAGCAGACGGACGCCAGAGATACACGGCAATTGGCGCGACGAACACAACTGCTGCGACCAACCCAATGCCTGGCGCGGCGAGCGCCGCGACCGTCGATACGGGTGGTAACGTTGCGACCAGACAGCTCGTCAGAACCAAGGCGGTGAGCACGATCACCAGCGCTGGCCGCCTCTCGACCGATTCTGGCCATCCTCGCGAAAGCAGTCCGGCAAGCGCGAGAAAGCAGCTGGCGATAAGCGGGTGGGCCATGGTGTCCCAGTCGAGAACAGGCTGCCCGAGGAACTGCCCCACAATCCACAACAGTGCGGCACCGAGAAACTGCCTGCTGAGGGCGCGGGGCATTTCTCGGTCGTCACCCGTTTTGCGTCGCTCGAGAGCGAGGAAGCCAATACCCGACACCATGGTCGCCGCCAGTAGCCCCAGATAGCCCGTGCCCAAGACCCACGCCCCTAACAAGGGCAGACCGGAGATGTCAGGGGAGCCAGTGAGGAAGCGTGTGACTTTGCGGAGCAGACTCTCGAAGAATAGAAAATCCCTGCCGACAATCCAGTTGATCGTGCCGAGAACGGTCGTCGCCAGGAGGGCGCCGACGACGCTCCAGCCGATGCGCCCGAGCAACATGGAGCGGCTCGGCCACTGGTGATTCTCCAGCCGTGATGCTACGAGATGCAGGTAGAACAAGGCGGGAAGGAAGTTGACCAGCGTGATGTTCGTGTGAAGCGTCAACGCGACCATGACTCCGGCGAGCATGAGGGCGCCAGGAGCGCCACGCCGGGATGACGGGAGCACCGTAACCCAGAGCGTCCCGAGAAACAGGGGTCCTGAGGCCGTATTGTGGTAATCCCACCCGCCAGAACCATGCGCGTGCGTATAAAACCCAAGGCACAAAGCGAGTATCGCTGCGAGGCTGGTTTTCCGCAGCATTGAGTAGGTCGCGCCAAAGAACGTCAGCGGCAGCGCACAGAGGAAGATCGCGTGCAGCAGATAAGCTGCGGGCATCGTTGGCATCGATCTGGTGATGCCGTATCCGGCAAGTATCCACGGCAGACGCGCAAGCTTGTACTCTTCTGGCGAGTAATCGAGGTCCTCATAGAAGCGGAAAAAGCCGACGTACTGCCAGGGATCGAGAAAGCCCTCCGGCGTGAAGAACCAGTCCCTGTTCGCGATCAGAAGGACGAGTGGTGCGACTGACACCACGAGGCCTGCCAGCACAACGTGAACGGAAGGAGGAAGCCGTCGGATCACGGAGACACCTGCCGCGGGCGAAACCCCGCGGCACTCGGACTGTCACCGCTTCACGGAGTACATGATCCCCGTGTACTGCATCTCCTCCCACGTCTGATCGCCCCACCTCACGTCGATCGTCGGGTCGGGGTTGGATCGGTTCGCGGCGGAGTTGTCGTACCAGGCCGTCGAACGGATCTTCGCGCCCTTCGGGATTCTGAGCGGCTCCCGGTAGACGTAATAGGTCTGCCAGTTGAAGTCGTACTTCGGCACGGCCAGCAGCGGCTGCGTGCTGCCATCAGGAAGCTCCAGCAGGTAGTTCCAGCGCTTGCCGCGCACATGCGTGTGCGGGAAGAGGCCCCAGAGGCTCGCATCCTGGACGAACGTGACGTCGGTGCTGACCTGGTGATCGCTGGCACCGGCGGGAATCACCAGTTGTCCGTTCAGGAAATGCGAGACGCGGATCTCTTCTGCCGGCGGCTCCTTCGCGAAGATCAATCCGATCCGCGATCGGTCGGTCCCCGCGGTGCCGTTGGCGGTGTAGTGCATCTGCAGGCGAAGGGTGCCGCCTGGAGGCAGGCGAAGCGCGGTGCCTGCCGGGAACTCCTGGGGATTCGTGCCGGGCGCGTAGGTCGCGATCAGCTGGCTCGGCACGTTCGACCGCCGCGACGGGCGGTTCCCCTGCGGCGGGGGCGGCGGCGTGCGGCTGTCCTCGCGATTTGGTTGAATCGCCGGCGCCGCGTTCGAGCCGTCGGAGGGGGCCTCGTGGAAGACCAGGATGTGATGGACGAGCGAGCGGTTGCCGGGCCGCGCTTCGATCGCCCGCACCCACTTCGTCTCGGTAAAGTTGGTGGGGATGTAGAAGTACTCGTATCGAACCGTACCGCTCGCCGGAACCGCGTAATCCTCCTGCATCTCCAGGATCACATCCGGCGCGCCGATGCGCCACCCGGCCGCGAACGCCGGCGGAGCAGGGAGGTGGGCCGCGTCGCCTTCGGGCGCTCCGGCCGCGGCCCATCGCTGAACGGTGTCCTTCTGAGCCAGTGTCAACTGCCGCTCGTTGCGGAACGTCCCGTGAGCCGCATCGGCGTGCCACGGCGGCATCGTGCCGTCCACGACGCGGCGCTCGATGGCGCGTGCCCACGGGCGCACTTCTGCGTAGGTGATGAGCGACATCGGAGCGATCTCGCCGGCCCGATGGCACTCCACGCAGTTGGCGTAGAGGATGGGCGCGATGTCACGTGTGAACGTCGGGGCGCCGGGCACGGGCTGCGCCGACTGCGCGCGAAGGCCGGCGCCGACGGCGGCGGCCAGGGTGATTGTGCCGGCAACGAAGAGCACG
>DASTDR010000182.1:0-3720 GCA_035710265.1 Gemmatimonadales bacterium
GGCGGCCCGAGATCAACCCGGAAACGCTCGAGACATCGGTGCCGGGGGTGTACGTGGCAGGCAGCGTCACGGCCGGCAACCGGATCTCCGAGGTCTTCATCGAGAACGGCCGGTTCGACGGCGAGAAGATCTTCGGGTCACCCGCCGAGCGGGCTGCGGCCCGAAACCTATACCAAGGGATTAAGCGCGAAACGGGGGAATAGTCCCTTCCCATCCGCGCCCGCCAAGAGGTAACTTGCGGCTTATGTCCGAACTTCGCGCTGCCCTGGCAGAAGACCTCGGTGCCCTGTACAGAATTGAGCGCGAAGTCCGGCCGGTCGGCGATTATCGGCTGTTCGTCGCCACGCATTCGCAGGACGGCTCCGAGCTCCTCATCAAGGTGCTGCCTGCGGCGCTTTCGCTCGGCATCAACGATCTGCAGTTCGAGCGGTCCGTTCTGCTGCTCGCCGAAAAACTCTCTCATCCCAATCTCGTCAAGCCTCGCGGCGCCGGGCGCGCCGGGTCGTTCGTGTACCACACGCGGCCCTTCGTCCCGGGTACGACGCTGCGCGCCTGGATCGGCAACAACGGCGCCGTGCCGCTCGCGCGCACGGTCGAGATTCTGCGGGGTGTGTTGAACGGCCTCGCGCACGCCCACGCCGCCGGGATCGCCCACGGCGAGCTGAAGCCGGAGAATGTGCTGCTCGCCGACGAAGGGATTCTGGTCGTCGATACCGGGATTGCGGCGGCACTCGGCAAACCGGCGACGGCGCGCAACGACATGGCGGCCGTGCAGTCGCTGGCGCGCGAGATGCTCAACGGCGCCAAACCGACCGTCACCGACGAGCCGCTCGAGCTCACCCGCGCGCTGCCGCTCTGGCTCAGTGAGTGGATGCGGGCGCGCTGGGCTGATGCAGGCAGGGCACTTGCGGGCATGCGGCCACCGCCGCCCTCTAGCTCCCAATCTTCTCAGCTCTTCGCCTGATCGCCCGCAGCCACATCCGCCGGATCAGGCCGCTCCCCAACCGAATCGTCCACCAGTAGCGCGCAAACTTGCGCGCGCTCTCGTTGTCCGAGGCCCACACACGGGTCTCGGTTTTCACCGTGCACATCGCGAGCGGCGACGGATCGACGCGGAAATTCATCACCGCTTTGGCGTAGCCCGGCGCGGTGATTGCCAGGAAATCGTCAGGGGAAAGGGGAGTAGGGAGTGGGGAGTGGGGCGATAGCACTATTGTCCCCAGAACCAGCTCACGCTCTGTGTTGGCAAGCTGCAGAAATCCGGTGCGCAGCGCGACTTTGAGAATCGGCTCGTCCGGTGGAGGATTGAGGATGCTCTCCGGGCCGGGCCGCCCCGCGCGTCGCAGCCATGTCAAAAACCGAAACAAGCGGATCTCGCGGGCCGTAACCTCACGGATCGCGCGGCGCGCTGCGTCGGCCGGCGCGAGCACCGCGATGCGATGCACCTCGCGGAATTGCCACTCAGGAGCGAATTTGTCGATCAGACTCACTTCCTTTTACTCTCCGGAGAATCTCGTGTCCCATCGCATGCTGCTTGTCGCCGCCGTCCTCTGTGCCGTCGCCGTTCCCGTAAGCCTGGCCGCGCAGGGTTCATTTGGCCAGGCGCTCGCGATCAGCGGGCGCGACGTGTATGTGGGCCAGCCCGGCAATGTGTACGGCCCCGGCACGGTGTACGTGTTCAGCGCCGACGCGCAGGGCGTGTGGCGGGCCTCGCGCAAACTCACCGCTCCCGGCGCGACAAACGGCGATGGGTTCGGGAGCGCGATCGCGATCGAGGGCAGCACACTGCTGGTCGGTTCAGCCAAGGCCGACTCCGGACGGGGCGTGGTGTATGTGTTTACCCGCGACGCCTCGGGTGGATGGCGTGAGAGCGGCCGCCTGACGGCCCCCGGCGCGCGCGCGGCGCAGGACGGCTTCGGCGCCGCGATCCTCGTTTCGGGCGATCGGGCCTTCGTTTCGGCAGGCCCGAACCGCCCCCGGGGCGCGGTCTACGTTTTCAAACGGAACGCCGATACCTGGGCTGCCGAGACCACGTTCGCTCCCGTCGACACGCTGCCGAACACCGCGTTTGGGAGCGCGCTGGCGGCCTCGGGCAACCGGCTCATGATCGGCAGCCAGCGCGCCGACTCGGGCACCGGCGCCGTGTACGTCTACCAGCGCGACCCCTCAGGCGCATGGAAGATGGAGATTCGCATTCCCTCGCCGGGCCCGATGACGGGGCGCAGCGCGAACTTCGGCAGCGCGATCGTGCTGCGCGGCGATACGGCCCTGATCGGCGCCGCCAACGACCGCGCGGCCGGGGCGGTGTGGGTGTTCGCGCGCGACACCGTACAGAACCGCTGGAATCCGGTGAGCCGCGCCCTGCCGTTCGACGGCACGTTCGGCGCGCGCTTCGGCTCGGCGATCGCGGACGTGGGGAAGGAGTTGTGGGTCGGGAGCGTCGGATCCAACGGGTTCGCCGGGCGCGTGTACCGCGTCACGCGCGACACGACGGGCTTCACCGGCGCCACCAAGATGGCGATTCCCGGGCTGAGCGACGGCGAGCGGTTCGGTGAGCGCATCGTTTCCTCCGGCCCGCTGGTGGCCGTCACCATCGCGAACCAGGACTTCGGCGAAGGCGGCGTCGCCGTGTTCCGGCGCGGCGCGACCGGCACCTGGACCCTCGCCGCCAGGCTGGCGGGCGACGTGACGTCGCTTCCGGCGATCACGGGCGCGCAGCGTGAGTGCACCGGAGGAAAAGTACAGATCTTCGATTGCAACCAGGTCGATCTGATGTCGTTCCTGCCGATCGCGCAGATCGGCGGCAAGCGCGGCGTGCAGCTGAGCGACATCTGGGGCTATGATGATCCCGAAACGGGCCGCGCGATCGCCATCGTGGGGCGCGTGGACGGTACGTCGTTCGTCGACATCACCGATCCGAGCCGTCCCGTCTACCTCGGCGACCTGCCCAAGACGCCGGGCTCGGTCGGCTCGTTCTGGCGGGAGATCAAGACCTACAAACACTACGCGTACATCGTGGCCGACGGCGCGCGCCAGCACGGGATGCAGGTGTTCGACCTGAACAGACTGCGCGGCGTTCGGACGCCGCAGACGTTCACCGCCGACTACGTGTACCGCGGCGTGCACAGCGTGCACGACATCGTGTCGGATACGACGAGCGGCTACATGTACCTCACGGGGTCCAACGGGGGCGGGAACACCTGCGGCGGCGGCTTGCACATGGTGGACGTGCGCGATCCGCTCAACCCCAAGTTCGCGGGCTGCTTCTCCGATCCGCAGACGGGCCGCTCGGGTACGGGCTATACGCACGACGCGCAGTGCGTCGTGTACCGTGGTCCCACCACGAAGTACCAGGGCCGGCAGATCTGCTTCGGCTTCAACGAGACGCACCTCTCGATCGCGGATGTGACCGACAAAGCGCGTCCGGTGGCGATCTCGCGGGCGACGTATCCGAACGTGGGCTACGCGCACCAGGGATGGCTGACCGACGATCATGGCTACATGTACGAGAACGACGAGCTCGACGAGGTGCAGGGCTTCGTCGACGGCACGCGCACGCTGATCTGGGACGTGAGCGACCTCGAGAACCCGGTTTTGGCGGCCGAGTACATCTCGGAGAACAAGGCGACCGACCACAACCTGTGGCTGGTGGGCAATACGATGTACCAGTCGAACTACTCGAGCGGCCTGCGCGTGCTCGACATCACCGATCGCTTGAAG
>DASTDR010000183.1:0-2480 GCA_035710265.1 Gemmatimonadales bacterium
CGTTCGTGAGCAACCAGGTGGGTCTGATCTTCAACGCCGAACCCATTCGCTAGGGTTGCTTGCACAAACCGTCGCCGGGCTGTACGAGGCCTACGGCCCGCGGCTCTACCGATATGCGGTGCTGTTGCTGGCCGACCGGGCTGCCGCCGAGGACGCCCTTCAGGACGTGTTTCTGCAGATCGCTCGTGCCTTGGATCGGGGCGGATTCGACGTCACGTTTGCGTACCTCGCCACGACCGTTCGCAATACGTGCTACAGCGCTCTGCGCCGACGGCGCCGGCGGAGTGAGGTTGCGGAGCCCATTCTCGAAGCGGCGTCGCCGGAGGCGACCGAGGAAGAGCGGATGATGATCGACCAGGCGCTCAAGACGCTGCCGGCGGAGCAGCGTGAGGTCGTGTATCTGAAGGTCTTCGAAGGACTTACGTTTCAGGAGATCGCGGACCGGTGCGACGTCAGCATCAACACTGCGGGCAGCCGGTATCGGTACGCCATGCAGTCGCTTCGACGAGCCTTGAGTCCTGGAGTCAGCCGTGCTGAGTGATCACGATCTCGAGGCGGCGCTCAAACGTTACCGCGTCGCGGAGCCGCCGTCCGGTCTCGGGCCGGCGATTGTGGAGGGGGCTGCTCGGGCCGAGCGCGAGTCGAAGTACGAGTGGATCTGGGGCCCGGCGGCGGCTGCTGCGATCGTGGCTCTCTGGCTGTCGGTCCAGATTGCAATGGCGGAAGAGCCGGTCGATCCCGTTCGGGAAGCCGAGGTGGCGTTCATCGCCGAGTCACTCGGCGGCGGTGAAGACGCCCGCGCTTACGCCGAGCTCATCGTGCCCAAACAGCCGATCGTGGACCCGTCGAGGGTGTTCGAGGAGGAACCGTGGCAGGAGAGGTGACGCGCGTACGCGTCCGCCCTGCGATCAGGCGCCTGGCGCGGTGGACGGTGCCCCCCCTGCTCCTCATTGCGGCCTGGCAGACCTGGGACGCGGTCGAAACGGGACGTCTCGAACGGGCGTTGGCTAGAGTCCGAGAGGATAAACCTGATGCCGACGCGACCGTTCAAGCTCTCAAGGATGATGCGGCGCGGTATTACGCGGCCGCCGCGATGGCAACAGTCAGCCACGTACAGTCGAGGTCGAGGACATTACAACTATCTCCAGGCGGGCCTCTCGTCGATGCGATAGAGGCGCGGCGCGAGTTGCTGTCGCGAGGGCTTGCCGAGCCGGCGACGCTGGTCGACGCGTTGCGACAGATCGAGCGCGACCCGGTGGTTGTCGATCTACTGGCCCGCGCCAGCGGCGTCCCGTTCGGACGGTTTGCACCAGGGGCTGAGTTCAATTTCCTGTGGTCGGGATCGGTTTCGGTCGCGCGGTCGGCCGGCCTTCGGACGCTCGATTTGATCACGGAGGGAAACGGCGACGCGGCCACGACCCTGCTGTTTGACCGCGTGAAGCAGCTTCGCGCTTTCGACCGGAGGAATATAGCGCTCGATGCGATGACCAAGGCTCAGTCGGCCGGCGAGATCGCGGTGGACGTGGGCATTCTCGTGGCGCACACGAGGCCCTCCGACACGCGCCTGACAGATCTCGAAGGCGCCCTCGCTGGTGCCTTTTCGACTGACGAGCTCGCGCTTTCCATTCGCGGACAGGCTCTCTCTTTTTCTGGAACGATCTCGGGGCTGTGGCGACGGACGTGGCCCGGAGTGTTGCTGCGCCCCTTGCTCCGACATCACCTCGTCGCGTACCTGCAGACGATGGCCGACGCGATGGAAGCGGCGCGCCTTCGCTGGCCGGATCGCATCAAGGCGATGGAGCAGATTCCAGAGCGGCGAAGTGTTCTGCCCGAGTGGCCGCGTTTCATCTGGGCGTGGCGGCAAAACGACGAACTTCGCAATCAAACCGTGCTGTTCGGCGAAGGTGTCGCGGCTGTGCGCTGCGCAAGACTGGTGATCAAGATCGAGCAGTTTCATCGCGCAAATGACAGGCTTCCCGCCGCGTTGAGCGAGCTGAACGTGTCTTCCGGCGACGACGTGGCGCTCGATCCGTTCACAGGCCAGCCGCTGCTCTACGCGCGTGGCGACGATGAGTACATCGTGTACAGCGTCGGTAGAAACCTGCAGGACGACGGCGGGAAGCTGTCCTCGGAGCTCCCGCGTTGGCAACCGGCAGCGAGGTACCAACCCGATGTCGGCCTGCGGGTTCGTCTCGGCAGGTAGTAGGCAGTAGGCAGTGAGTCCAGAGTCTACTTCCGGCAGGCCTCGACGAACGCCTCGAACAGCGGCCTGAACTCCCCGGTGCGGTAGAAGTTCTCCGGGTGCCACTGCACGCCGAGGCAGAAGCGGCGGCTGGGATCCTCGAGCGCCTCGACGACGCCGTCCGGCGCGGGAGCGCTGACGACGAGCCCCTCGCCTGGGGCTTTGGGCGCCTGGTGATGCCGGCTGTTCACCGGGCAGGTATCGCCCTCGATCCGATCCTTCATCACGCGGGCAAGAA
>DASTDR010000184.1:0-13797 GCA_035710265.1 Gemmatimonadales bacterium
CTTCGAAGGGGGGCAGCTGGATCCCCCCGATGGTGGCGCCGGCGGTGTCGACGGGCACGCCGCGCACATGATTCAGCATGGCACCAGCGGTCAACTGCGGACCCGAGGCGCTGGCCAGCGTAGGCCGGCCATACAATGCGGGATCACTCGAGAGCCCCGTCAGCCGCCCCGCGTAGCGCTGCGGTTGATCGGACGTCGGGCGCAGGAGGAACGACAGCTCGGCACTGCGCAGCAGGAATCCGGGGAGCGCCTGCTCCCTGGGAAAGCGCACGTCTTCGCCGGCGCGCCGCGCCCGCCTGGGGCCGGTGCTCGCGCGCGGCAGCAGACCGGGGGGCATGTAGCGCCGGCCCAGCTGCACCCAGTACAGGACGCGCTCGAACGGCTTGATCGCGGTGGGCGCGAACAGCGCCGTTCCGATCGCCGGCGCCTCGATGTCCGGCAGCTGCAGCAGGCTGCGCGCGAACGCGTAATCCCGGCGCCGCGCGCTGTCGAGTTGCGCGAGCCCGTTCTGGAGGCCGGCGAGGCCGGTTTTGGCGCCGCGCTCGAGCGCGGTCACGCGGTCGCTCGCGCGCTTGAGCCGGTCGATCGCCAGGCGCGCCTCATTGATGGTCGCGAGATCGGTCGCGCGCGCCGTCTTGAGCTTCTCGAGCGTGGCCGCGGCGGAATCGAGCGTCGGGCCGAGCCGCAGCTCGCCGTATGCGGTCTGCAGCGCCTTCTGGGTCGAGTCGGCACGCGCGGCTAGCGCGTCGGCGGCCGGAATGGTCGAGAGCCGGCGCGGATCGAGCGAATCGATGCTGATCTTCCCGGTGGCCAACTGCAGGATCGGCACCTGGAACTGGCTCGCCCATTCGCGCGTCTCGGCGAGGACGCGCTCGGCGATTCCCGCCCCGCTTCCCTTTCCGTCCGACTTCGCCGCGACGCGGCCGTCCGTTTCGCGCGGCGTACCGAACCGCAGCCCGTTGGCGGCCAGCCGGTCGATGACGACTTTCTTCTCGGTAAGCGGGATGACATCGAGATCGACCACGAGCTCATCGGCCTGCACCAGATTCTTGAAGGCCTCGTGCGGGCTGGCGATCGTGAGCCCGCGTATCGTGACATCGCCGTTCTTGAGATCGAGATGCAGATCCTGAATCTCGACCTTCGCGCCGAGCAGCTGGGTGCCCACCTTCTGCGTCTCGCGCCGCGCGATCGTGTCGGCGAACAGCCACCAGAGCACGGCCAGGATCACGAACAGAATGAGCAACGGCCCGATGGCACGCCAGCGGAAGATCTTGATGCGGCTCCGTGCAGGGAGCGGGGAGCTGGGCGCGGTCATGGTTGGAACATCCGATAGACGTTGTAAACCTTCGATGCCATGACCGCACGGTAGAATTTCGACTGGCGTACGCGCGCGCCGATGGTCGCGCGATAGCGCGCGACGGCCCAACGGGTCGCGAAAAACAGCGGCACGAGCAACAGCAGGGCGAACACCAGGCTGCCGAGCACGATGGTGTTGTTGAAATTGGTGAGCGGCACCACGGGCGTGTTGTACAGCGAGGTCCACAGCCCTCGCAGCGATTCAGCCAGCAACAGCTGATGGCCGATCCAGTCGAACAGCGGATCGAGGATGAAGCCGATCGGCACGAACAGCGCCCAACCGAGCATGCCACCCGCGAACGACACGTTGAGCAACACGATCGCGGCGAACACGATCGCGTTGTGGATGTTGACCAGCGGCGTGAGTCCGATGATGGAGCCCAGGGCGATGCCGGCGGCGAGCTGGCCGGGCGTCCCTTCGGAATGCAATGCGCCGACGAGTGACTGAATCAGCTTGACCAGTGCGAACACTACGTCCTCCCCAATCGGTCCGCGGCGATCGCCAGGATTTCCCGGAGTGCGGTACGCCGTTCCTCGTCTCGTGTTCCCCGCAGGCGGGCTTCGAGGACGGGGACGATAGCCTCTTTGGGACGGCGGTTCACGAACACCACGAACCGGAAGCCGAATTTCTGCTCGTATTCTTCGTTGAGCCGGGCGAGCCGCAGCAAGACCTCGGGTGGCGTGGTATCGCGATCATACCCCTGCTCTTTGAAGGAATCGGGTGAGACCTTGGCGGGAAGCTCGCCGATTCGCGGGTGCGCGTTGATCACCTCGATCTGCTCGGCCTCGGAAAGCCGATCGATGATCTCGCGCGCGCGGGCGAGTAGCGCTGCTCCCGATGGGTATGGCTCTTCGGCACCCAGGCGTTCGAGAAGCGGTCCCGCGTTCTCGAACAGCCTGCTCCCTGCTGCCTGCTCCCTGCGTTTCAACTGCCCCTGTACGTCGAGCACGCGAACGGCGACATGAGCAAAGGGATGTGATAGCGGCGGGTGGTATCGCCGATTTCGAAATCGAACGTGGCCCGCACCATGAACGCCGCGGTCCCCTTCTTCTTATAGTACGCGCCCACCTCCCACGACAACCCGTAGGCGCCGGCCTGCAACACTCCCTTGCCCAGGCTGGCGATCCGCCCGTCGCCGTCGGTTTCGGCGGTGTCCAGCGCGGTTCGGTCGTTGTCGTGCAGCCGAAACAGCGTCACGCTCACGCCGGCCGCCGGCTCGCCGTGCGTGGTGTCGAGGACGTGCGTCGAAATCGTCGGACGGTTAGTGTTGGGCATGCTCAAGATCCGAGTGGGAACCCTGACGTTCACGGCGCGACTGGAAGAGCAAGCCGCGCCCAGGACGGTGGCCGTGATTCGGAAGATGCTGCCGCTCAAGTCCAAAATAGTCCACTGCCGCTGGAGCGGCGAGTCGACGTGGATTCCCATGGGCGAGCGGAAGCTCGGCCTCGAGTTCGAGAATCACACCAGTCATCCGGCTCCCGGCATGCTTCTGCTGTACCCAGGTGGCATCAGCGAAACCGAGCTGCTGTTTCCGTATGGGTCGACGATGTTTGCGAGCAAGGTCGGGCAACTCGCGGGGAATCACTTCGCCACGCTCACGCAAGGCCAGGAACAGCTTCCGGAAATCGGGCGATTGACGCTGTGGGAAGGGGCGCAGGACATCACGATCGAAGAAGTGTGACTTCCCTTCCGGACCTCGTCATTCGCGGCGGCACGGTAGTGCTCCCTACCGGGCAACGGCCGGCGGACATCGCTGTGACCAATGGGGTCATCAGCGCCATCGGTAGTGAAGTGAACGCCAGCGACGAAACCATCGATGCTAGAGGGCTAGTCGTTCTTCCCGGAGTGGTCGATCCCCACGTCCACTTCAATGAGCCCGGCCGGGCAGACTGGGAGGGGTGGGAAACCGGGACACGCGGTGCCGCGCGCGGCGGCGTGACCACGGTGCTCGAGATGCCCCTCAATGCTCACCCCCCCACGACGACAGCCGCCGCATTCGACGCCAAGCTCGCCGTGGCTTCGAAACAATCGCTCGTTGATTTCGGCTTATGGGGCGGTCTCGTGCCCGAGAATCTTGGCGACCTCGAAGCGCTGCATCAGCGCGGCGTCGTCGGTTTCAAGGCGTTCATGAGTCACAGCGGAATCGACGATTTTCATCGGATCCCCGATGGCCTCCTCGCGATCGGATTGAAGGTTACCGCGCGCCTGGGGGCCCTGGTCGGCGTGCACGCCGAGAGTCAGGAGCTGCTCGATCGCTACGCCGCCGCGCAGGGTCCCGACCGCCTCTCCTGGTGCCGCTCGCGACCACTCGCGGCTGAGGTCGAAGCGATCCAGCGGCTGCTCGTGTGCATGCGCGGCGCCGGCAAGGGCGTGCGCGCGCATGTCGTGCATGTGAGCTGCGCCGAAGGACTCGACGTCGTGGATCAAGCCCGTAGCAACGGAGTCGCGATCACCGCCGAGACCTGCCCGCACTACCTCGCCTTCGACGAGACCGATTTCGACCGCATTGGGCCGGCGTTGAAATGCGCGCCGCCGATTCGCGACTCAGCCACACGGGCAGCCTTGTGGCAATCGTTGCTCGAGGGTCGCGTGGACTTCGTCGGCTCGGATCACTCGCCGTGCCCTGCGGCCGACAAGCTCAAAGGAGAGCAGGATATCCGGCAGGCGTGGGGGGGGATCGCGGGGATTCAGGTGACCCTGCCGGTGCTCATCAGTGATGGTGTACGCGCGCGCGGCCTTTCGTTCGAGCGCATCGCGCACCTGACGGCGACGGCGCCTGCTCAGACGTTCGGCATGTACCCGCGCAAGGGTGCGATCGCCGTCGGCGCCGACGCGGATTTCGCGCTTGTCGACCCACACCAGGAGTGGACGCTGGAACAGAGCGAGCTCGAGACGCGCAGCGGACTGAGCGCATATCTCGGCCGACGGTTCACGGGCCGCGTCGTTCGGACGATCGTTCGCGGCAGAACCATTTTTGCCGATAACGAAATCACGGGAATGGCGGGCTGGGGGCAGTTCGTCCGTGGGAATTGACCGCGCAGCGCTCGAGCGTCGCCTGGACGAGTTGTACGCCATCGGCGCGCAGCCCGACGGCGGCACGTACCGGGGCTTGTATGACGACGCGTGGGTGATGGCGGTCGAGCGGGTCGAGCGCTGGTTCAAAGACACCGGGCTTCAGACCAGGCGGGATGCGGTCGGCAACCTGTGGGGACGCGTTGAAGGCAGAGATAAAGGAAAGAGCGTTGTCACGGGGTCGCACATCGATACGGTGCGCCGCGGCGGTCGGCTCGACGGCGCCCTCGGCATCGTCGCTGGTCTGACAGCCGTCGAGTCATTGCTGAAGGAAAAGGGCAAGCCGCGGCGAACCGTCGAAGTCGTCGCGATTTGCGAAGAGGAAGGCTCCCGGTTCAAGACGAATTTTTGGGGGTCGCGCGCGATCACGGGCGCCATCGATAGCGTTGATCCCGAGATCGCCGCCGCGATGCGGTCCCGGGGCCTCGATCCGGCGCGCGTGGCCAGTGCCGCGCGGGATGACATCGATACGTTCGTCGAGCTGCACATCGAGCAGGGCGCGGTGCTCGAATCGGCGGGTGTCCCGCTGGCGATTGTCGGGAGCATCGTTGGCACCGTCCATCTCGAGCTTGTGGTAACGGGTCGCGCCGATCACGCCGGGACCACACCGATGACGCTGAGACAGGACGCGCTGGCGGGGGCCGCCGCGATGATCCACGGCATTGAGTCCATTGCTCGCGCGCTCGGCGCCCCGGCGGTGGCGACGGTCGGTAAGATCCGGGCCCAGCCCGATCAGATGAATGTGATTCCCGGCGAGGTGGTGTTCACGGTGGATCTACGGCATGCCGACCTCGGGGCTCGCCGGGCGCTGGAAAACCGCATTCGCTCGATCTGCGCGACGGTGGGATCCGAGCGCGGGTTGGCGCTCGAAATTCGGATGCTACAGGAGAAGCCGCCCGTCCCCATGCATCCGGAGATCAAGGCGGTGCTCGAGCGTGCGGCGAAGGACTTGGGCGTTCAGAGCACCGAACTGGTCAGCGGAGCGGGCCACGACGCGCAGATTCTCGCGGCGCGCGCCAAAGTGGGCATGATGTTTGTACCGAGTGTGGGCGGAAGGTCACACTGCCCTGAGGAATCCACGAAGCCCGAGCACCTCGAGCTTGGGACCAATGTCCTACGTCAAGCGTTGCAAATAATCGCATACTAGGACCGAAAGCGTGGCGACACCCCGCTTTTGAGCACGGAACTATCCAGAATCATTGATATATCGGCGGCGTGATATCCACGATTGTGGATATGTCGTCACGGGGGACTAGACGAAGCGCCCCAGGTCTGGTCCGGCGCTCGCGATTTTCGCCGCGATGTCCGCATGGTCGATCGCCAACGTGAAATCGGCAAACTCGAATCCCGGACCTACTGTGCAGCTCACCAGCGTGTACGCACCGGTCGTACGGCCCGTTTGCCATGTCCCCGCCGGCACGATCACGGTGGGTCTGTTCTCGCCGGACACGGGCCCTAAACCCACGCGGCGCAGCCCGTGCTGGTCAAACATCGCCAGCTCGATGGGGTCGCCCTCGTGATAGTGCCACATCTCGTCTGACATGACCCGGTGCCAGCGGCTGAACTCCCCGTTCGCCAGCAGGAAGTAAATCGCCGTTATGGCCCTGCGCTCCACGCTGCGTTCCAGCACCTCGACGCGGCGCGCTGAGCGATAGAGTTCGGCGTAATGCCCGCCCTCAGGGTGCGGGCGCAGGCCCAGCGTGCTCAGCAGCTCGCTAGCGCGCGGATGCATTAACGCCCCAGGTGGCAGGGGTTCGGGCCACTTACCGGTGGCCACGGGGCCTCGAGGCCCGGGGAGCGCCGGCCGCACATTTGTGCTGTACGGCGTCCGCAGTACTCCACAGCTCCGTCCTGGTCCTGGGCCGCCGAGGACCAATCGGCCCGGTGGCGCCCCCCGACCGATTGGCCGACAGGAGAACGACTTACCATGGCTGGGTAATAGGAACGTCGGCGAGGGCCCTGACAACCCCGGCTTCGAGGCACAACACTTGCCAAAACCTCATGGCGAGAAGATGCCAGCAACCTTCGAAACCCCACTCCGCGCATCGCCGGGGGTGACGCTCCGCGCCCCCGTCTCTCACGCTTACGCCCAAATCCTGACGGACGCGGCGCTGGCGTTCGTCGCCGGCCTCGCGCGCCGCTTCGAGCCGCGCCGCCGCGAGCTCCTGGCCCGCCGGACGGAGCGGCAGCGCGGGTTCGACGCCGGGGAGCTGCCGGATTTCCTCGCCGGGACGGCCGAGGTGCGCGGGGGCGACTGGCGCGTCGCGCCGATCCCGAATGATCTGCTCGACCGCCGCGTGGAAATCACGGGGCCTGTCGACCGCAAGATGGTGATCAACGCGCTCAATTCCGGCGCGCAGGTGTACATGGCCGATTTCGAGGATTCGCATTCGCCCACCTGGGGCGGCACGATCGAGGGCCAGATCAACCTGCGGGACGCGGTCGCCGGCACGATCGAGTTCAGGACCGCCGAGAAGCAGTATCGCCTCAATCCGACCACCGCGACGCTGATGGTGCGGCCGCGCGGCTGGCACCTGGTCGAGCGCCATGTGCTCGTCGATGGGGACCCGGTCTCGGCTGCGCTGTTCGACTTCGGGCTCTTTCTCTACCACAACGCGCGCGCGCTGCTCGCGAAAGGGTCGGGGCCGTACTTCTATCTGCCGAAACTCGAAAGCCACCTCGAGGCGCGGCTGTGGAACGACGTCTTCGTTGCGGCGCAGGACGCGCTCGGCATCCCGCACGGGACGATCCGGGCGACGGTGCTGATCGAGACGATTCCCGCGGCGTTCGAGATGGACGAGATCCTCTACGAGCTGCGCGATCACTCGGCGGGTCTCAACTGCGGGCGCTGGGACTACATCTTCAGCTTCATCAAGAAATTCCGCAGCCGTCCCGAGTTCATCCTGCCCGATCGCGCCCGCGTCACCATGGACCGGCACTTTCTCAAATCGTACGTCGACCTGCTGATCCGGACCTGTCATCGCCGCGGCATCCACGCGATGGGAGGCATGGCGGCGCAGATTCCGATCAAGGGCGACGCGGCGGCGAACACCAAAGCGCTCGACAAAGTCTGGCAGGACAAGATACGGGAAGTGCATGCCGGCCATGACGGGACCTGGGTCGCACATCCTGGCCTCGTCCCGGTCGCCAGCGGAGCATTCGCCTCGCTGGCCGCTTCCCACCAACTCTCGGTTGCGCGGGGCGACGTGCACGTCGCGCCCCGCGACCTGCTCACGGTCCCCGACGGCGAAATCACCGAGGCGGGCCTGCGCATCAACCTGGACGTGGGGATTCAGTACCTGGAGTCGTGGCTGCGCGGCGTGGGGTGCGTGCCGATTTACAACCTGATGGAAGACGCCGCGACCGCCGAGATCTCGCGCTCGCAGGTCTGGCAGTGGCTGCGCCACGGCGCGCACCTCTCGAACGGCCGCGCCGTCACGCGCGAGCTGGTCGAATCCATCATTGCGCAGGAGATGGAAGAAAAGAAGCTGCGCGGCGGGAAGTTCGACCTCGCCGCCGAGTTGTTTTCCCAGCTGATGACGGGCTCCGAATTCCCGGAGTTCCTCACTCTCGTGGCCTACGAGCACCTGGAGTAGCGCATGCACAAGCACTCATTCGTTACGGAGTTGGACCGGCGGTGGCGCAGCGATCGGCGGTGGCAGGGCATCAGCCGCACCTACACCCCCGAGGACGTCTATCGCCTGCGCGGCACGCTGCAGATCCAGCATACGCTCGCCAGCCACGGCGCGGCGCGGCTCTGGCGCCTGATGCGCGAAGAGCCCTACGTCGCCGTCCTGTCGGCTCTCACGGGGAATCAGGCGGTGCAGCAAGTCCGCGCGGGACTCAAGGCGATCTACATCAGCGGCTGGCAGGTCGCGGCCGACGCGAACTGCGCCATGGCGATGTATCCCGATCAGAGCCTCTATCCGTCCGACAGCGTGCCCATGCTCGTGACCAGGATCCAGAACGCGCTGCGCCGGGCCGACGAGATCCACCACATGAACGGCGATCACACGGTGGATTGGTACGTGCCGCTCGTCGCCGACGCCGAGGCCGGCTTCGGCGGCGTGCTCAACGCCTACGAGCTGATGAAGCTGATGATCGGTGCCGGCGCCGCGGGCGTGCACTTCGAGGACCAGCTCTCCTCGGTCAAGAAGTGCGGCCACCTGGGCGGGAAAGTCCTGGTGCCGACGAGCGAATTCATCGCCAAGCTGATCGCCGCGCGGCTCGCCGCCGACGTCTGCGGCGTGGAGACGATTCTGATCGCCCGCACCGACGCCAACAGCGCGGGCCTGCTGACCAGCGACATCGACGAGTACGACCGCCGCTGGTGTACGGGCGAGCGCTCGCCCGAAGGCTTCTACGTCATCAAGGACGGCGTCGAAGCGGCGATCGCGCGCGCGCGCGCCTATGCCCCGTACGCCGACATGCTCTGGTTCGAGACCGCCAAGCCCGACATCGGCGAAGCCAGGCAATTCGCCGAGGCGATTCACAAGGAGTACCCGGGCAAGTTGCTCGCCTACAACTGCTCGCCGTCGTTCAACTGGAAGCGCCATCTCAACGACGCGCAGCTGTCGACCTTCCAGAAAGAGCTGGGCGCGATGGGCTACAAGTTCCAGTTCGTCACGCTCTCGGGATTCCACGCGCTGAATCACTCGATCTTCACGCTGGCGCAGGAGTACAAGGAGCGCGGGATGGCCGCGTACGCGGAATTGCAGTCGCGGGAATTCGCCGGCGAGCGCGACGGCTACGAAGCCGTGAAGCACCAGGAGTTCGTGGGCGTAGGCTACTTCGACGAGATCACGCAGATCGTCCACGGCGGCCGCAGCTCGACCGTGGCCCTGGAAGGCTCGACGGAAAAGGCGCAGTTCGTGAGTTGACAACCTCTTAGCCGTCCGTAGGCTAAGAGGATGAAAACCCTCCGCAACCTGATCGGCGGCGAGTGGGTCGCACCCGCCGCCGCCGACTATCTGGATCTCACCAACCCGGCCACGGGCGAGCAGCTCGGCCGCGTGCCGCTGTCCGGTGCGCGCGACGTCGATGCGGCCGTGGCCGCCGCGCAGACGGCATTCATCAAGTGGCGTGAAGTGCCGCCCGTCGTGCGCGCCCGCTACCTGTTCAAGCTGAAAGCCCTGATGGAGGAGCACTTCGACGAGCTCGCGCAAACGGTCACGCGCGAGCACGGGAAGACGCTCGACGAGTCCAAAGGGTCGGTGCGGCGCGGCATCGAAAACGTCGAGCATGCCTGCGGGATTCCCACGCTGATGATGGGCGAGACCCTGGAAGACGTGGCGAGCGGGATCGACTGCGAATACGTGCGGCAACCGATGGGCGTCTTCGCCGCGGTCACGCCGTTCAACTTCCCGGCGATGGTGCCGTGCTGGTTCTGGCCCTACGCGATCGCGACCGGCAACACGTTCGTGCTCAAGCCGAGCGAGCAGGTGCCGTTTTCATCGGCGCGAATTCTGGAGCTGACGCAGGAAGCCGGAATCCCGCCGGGGGTGTTGAATCTGGTGCATGGCGGTAAAGACGCGGTCAATGCCCTGCTCGCTCATCCTGGAATCGTGGGCATTTCGTTCGTCGGGTCGTCGCCGGTCGCCCGCTACATCTATCAGGAGGCCGCGAAACACGGGAAACGCGTGCAGGCCCTGGGCGGCGCCAAGAACCACGTCATCGTCATGCCCGACGCGGACATGGACCGCGCCGTGGCCAACATCAGCGAGTCGCTGTTCGGCTGCGCGGGCCAGCGCTGTCTTGCCGGCAGCGTGGTCGTCACCGCCGGCAACGCGTACGAGCCGTTCCGCGACAAGCTCCTCGATGCGGCGAAGAGCCTGCGGCTCGGCTACGGGCTCGAGCCCGGCGTCACGATGGGTCCGGTCATCTCCGCGAAGCATAAGGAGAAGGTGCTCTCGTACGTGGAGGCCGGCCGCAAAGAAGGCGCGACGCTGTTGCTCGACGGGCGCATGACGACAGTCGACAAGCACCCGCGCGGTCATTTCGTCGGGCCGACCGTGTTCGACGGCGTGCAGCCGGACATGACCATCGGAAAAGAGGAGATCTTCGGGCCCGTGGCCTCCGTCACCCACGTCAGTACCCTCGACCAGGGGCTGGACATGGTGCAGCGGTCCGGGTTCGCCAACGCCACGTCGATCTTCACGACCAGCGGCAAGGCCGCGCGCGAGTTTCGCTATCGCGTGGGAGTCAGCATGATCGGGGTGAACATCGGGGTGGCGGCGCCGATGGCGTTCTTCCCCTTTGGGGGAACGAAAGGCTCGTTCTTTGGCGATCTGAAGGCTCACGGACGCGATTCGATTGATTTTTATACCGATAAGAAGGTGGTCATTTCACGGTGGTAATGGGTTCGGCTTGCCCCGGGGCGGCGCCCCGGGGTCAGCCGAGCGAGAGGTGTGAATGCGAAAAGTCGTGGGCGGCTTACTCCAGATGTCCAATCCCGTAAACGACGCGGGCGCCTCGGTCGAGAAGGTCAGCACGGCGATGCTCGAGAAGCATCTGCCGTATATAGAGGAAGCAGGCAAGAAGGGCGTGCAGATCCTGTGCCTGCAGGAAGTCTTCAACGGGCCCTACTTCTGCCCGAGTCAGGACGCCAAGTGGTGCGACATCGCCGAACCGATTCCCGACGGCGCCACGATCAAGCTGATGCAAAAGCTCGCCAAGAAACATGAGATGGCGATCATCGTACCGATTTACGAGCGGGAAATGGCCGGCGTGTACTACAACACCGCTGCCGTGATCGACGCGGACGGCTCGTATCTCGGGAAATACCGCAAGAACCACATTCCGCATACCGCGGGGTTCTGGGAGAAGTTCTTCTTCAAGCCCGGCAACCTCGGGTACCCGGTCTTCAAGACGCGCTTCGCCACGATCGGCGTGTACATCTGTTACGACCGGCACTTCCCCGAGGGCGCCCGCCTGCTCGGCCTGCACGGCGCCGAGATCGTGTTCAATCCGTCGGCGACCGTGAAAGGCCTGTCGCAATACCTCTGGAAGCTGGAGCAGCCGGCGCACGCCGTCGCCAATGGGTACTTCATGGGATGCAGCAACCGTGTCGGGACTGAAGCGCCCTGGAACATCGGGCAGTTCTACGGCTCGAGTTACTTCGTCGATCCGCGCGGTAACTTCCTCGCCCAGGGCAGCGAAGACCAGGACGAGCTCGTCGTGGCCGAGATGAATCTCGACATGATCGAGGAAGTGCGGCGCACGTGGCAGTTCTTCCGCGATCGCCGGCCCGAGACGTACGACGACATGGTGCGACAGCTTCCCTGATGCCGGCCTTGTTTCGAGCTCGCACAATCCATCGCTGGATTCCGACATGGGGCTCCTGATCCGCGGCGGGCGCATCATCACGCCCACGGAGGACTACACGGCCGACATCTACGCCGAGCACGAGACGATCACGCGCATCGAGCCCAAGATCGACGACAAGCTCGTGGCACCGGACGCGGCCATCGTCGACGCGCGCGGCAAGTACGTCTTTCCGGGGTTCATCGACCCGCACGTCCACATCTATCTGCCGTTCATGGGGACGTACGCCGCGGACGACTACGAGTCGGCGAGCAAGGCGGCGCTGGCGGGCGGCACCACGACGCTGATCGAGATGATCTGTCCCGGCCCAACCGACGAGCCGGTCGCCGCGTTCGAGCTGTGGAAGAACAAGGCCGAAGGTCTCGCCGCGGTCGACTACACCTTTCACATGTCGGTCGTGCGGTTCGAGGAGCATATACGCGATCAGTTCCGCGAAATCGTCAAGGCGGGCGTCGCGTCATTCAAGGTGTTTCTCGCGTACAAAGGCGCGCTGAATCTCTCGGACGAGCATCTGTTTGCGGCCATGCAGTTCGCCAAAAACCTCGGCGTGATCGTCACGGCGCACTGCGAAAACGCCGACGCCATCGACGCGCTGCAACGGTCGCTGCTGGCCGCCGGGAAGACGGGGCCGGAGTGGCACGGACCCTCCCGGCCGCCCATTGTCGAAGCGGACGGCGTCCATCACCTGTGCACCTTTGCGGAGCTGCTCGGCACCCACGTCTACGTCGTGCACACGTCGTGTGCTCCCGCGCTGCAGGCGGCGCTCGCGGCGCGCCAGCGCGGGGTGCACGTGTGGGTGGAATCGGTGATCCCCCATTTCGTGCTGGACGAGACGTACGCCGAGCGGCCGGATTTCGGCGGAGCGCAGTACGTCATGTCGCCACCGCTCCGCGCGAAGCCGAACCAGGATGTGCTTTGGAACGGAGTCAAGACGCGGCAGATCAGCACCATCGCCACCGATCACGCCCCGTTCCGCACCGATCAGAAACGCATGGGCGTGGATGCCTTCACCAGGATCCCGAACGGGATCCCGTCCGTGCAGGAGCGCGTCGATCTCGTGCACACCTGCGGCGTTGCGGCGGGCCGCCTCGGATTGCAGACGATGGTGGATGCCTGCTCGACCCAGGCCGCGAAGCTGTTCGGCCTGTACCCGCGCAAGGGCGCGATTCAGCTCGGCAGCGACGCCGACCTGGTCGTGTACGATCCGAGCTATCGCGGAAAGTTCTCGAAACAGTGCAGCTATTCCAAGGTCGATTACAACGCGTACGAGGGCTGGGAGCAGAAGGGCCGAGCGAGTGCCGTCACCGTGCGCGGCAAGGTGCAGGTCCGCGACGGAGAGTTTGTCGGCACGATCGGCCGCGGCGTGTTCCTGAAGAGAGAGCCAACTCACTGACGTTGTCGGTCGTCGGTGATCGGTTGTCAGTTACCGATGACCGATGACTGATGACCGATACAAGAGGGTTCATGGATTCCCAAACGGTTCGACACAAGCACAAGGAATTCCTCTTCCCCTGCGTCGCCAACTATTACCAGGAGCCCGTCGTCATCACGGAGGCGCATGGCTCCAGCGTCACGGATCTCGATGGGCGCGAATACCTCGACTTCTTCGGCGGGATCCTGACGGCGGGGATCGGCCACTCCCATCCCGAGTTCGTGAAGCGGATTCAGGATCAAGTCGCCCGCCTGGTGCACACCTCGAGCGTGTACCCCACGGTGGAGCAAGTCACGGTCGCGGAAAAGCTCACCCAGATCACGCCGGGCAAGCTCAAGAAGAGCTTCTTCACGACCAGCGGCACCGAGGCGGACGAGACCGCGGTCATGCTGGCCAAGATCTACACGGGCCAACAGGAGATCATCGTGCTCCGCCACAGCTACGCCGGCCGGAGCCAGGGGGCAATCGCGATCACCGGGCAGCAGCCGTGGCGCGTGCTGCCGACCCAGATCGCTGGGATCAAGCATGCGCTCTCGCCCTACTGCTATCGCTGCCCGCTGGGCCTGGAGTACCCGGATTGCGGCATTCGCTGCGCGACCGATATCGAAGACCT
>DASTDR010000185.1:0-2264 GCA_035710265.1 Gemmatimonadales bacterium
CAGATTCGATTCGCACATTCAGACGGCCGGCACGGCCGCGGGCAGGACCCTCAGCGTCAAGGAGAGGTCCGTGATCGCCTCGATTGCCGCGCTGATCGGCGGCACCCCGCAGGGTGCCGCCCAGAAGGCCGTTGCCAGCTATGTGAGTCTGTTTTCCAGTTAGCACGACTCAGGAACTCGTCTGGGAAATCTCGCGCAGGCGCCGCTCGAGGAAGCGTCGCTCCGGCTCCTGCCTCGTCAGCTGGAGCGCCCGCTGATAGGAAGACCGTGCGCCGTCCAGTTTTCCGAGACGACGGCACAGGTCGGCCCTGGCCGAGTGCGCGAAGTGATAGTCCGCCAGATCGCCTCGCGCCAGGATCGCGTCGATGAGGACGAGGCCCGCCTCCGGCCCGTCCCTCATGGCCACGGCGGCTGCGCGATTGAGTTCCACAACCGGTGAAGGGTCGGCCCGCAGGAGGACGTCGTAGAGCCCGACGATCTGCGGCCAGTCGGTGGCTTCTGCCGTGAGCGCGCCGGCATGGACGGCCGCGATGGCGGCCTGCAGCGAGTAGGGTCCGAAGCGCAGCGACGTGAGGGCACGTTCGACGAGCGCCGTCCCTTCTGCTATCTGGTCGCGGTTCCAGAGCGTTCGATCCTGATCGGCCAGCAGCACCAGCTCCCCGTCGGCCGCGGTGCGCGCCGCGCGGCGGGACTCGTGAAGCAGCATCAGCCCGAGCAGGCCGATCCCCTCAGCCTCGGGCAGCAGTTCCACCAGGAGGCGCCCCAGGCGGATCGCTTCGCCGGACAGATCGCGGCGTGTAACAGAGGTCCCCGACGAAGCGGCGTAGCCCTCGTTGAACACGAGGTAGACCACATGAAGGACAGCATCCAGACGCCGTGGAAGCTCGTCGCGCTCCGGCACCTGGTAAGGGATCCGGGCGTCGCGGATTTTCGCCTTCGCCCGCACGATGCGCTGAGCGATCGTGCGAGGGGCCGCCAGATAGGCGTGCGCGATCTCCTCGGTGGTCAGCCCGCACACTTCCCGGAGCGTGAGAGCAATCTGGGCATCCGGCGGGAGGGCCGGGTGGCAGCAGGTGAAGATCAGCCGCAGCCGATCGTCTTCGAGCGTGTCTTGGCCGGGCGCCACCGGGTCGGTCGTGGTCTCGATTCGCCGCGCCAGCTCCGAAACGGAGGCGTCGAACCGAGACCGCCTGCGGAGCGCGTCGATCGCCTTGAAGCGGCCGGCCGACACGAGCCACGCAACCGGGTTCGCCGGTACGCCATCATGCGGCCACCGTTCGACCGCCGCGGTGAAGGCGTCGTGCAGCGCCTCCTCCGCGAGGTCGAAATCGCCGAGGAGGCGAATCAGGGTCGCGAGAACGCGGCGGGAATCCGAGCGATAGATGGCGTCTACGGCATCAGAACTCAACTGCCCCCTGCCCCCTGCCCCCTAGCTAAACACCTCGACCGGCCTGACCTCGACGCTTCCGAGCTTGGCCGACGGGATGCGGGACGCAACCTGCAGCGCGTCGTTGAGGTCTCGCGCCTCGATCATGTAGAAGCCGCCAAGCTGCTCCTTGGTCTCGGCGAAGGGGCCGTCGGTGGTGGACATCTTGCCGTTTCGCATCCGGACGGTCGTGGCGGTGTTGACCGGCTTCAGGGCTTCGCCCGCGACGTAATGGCCGCTCTTCTTGATGTCCTCGGTAAAGGCGAAGTACTCGCCCATGAAGGCATCCGCGTCCGTCTTGGACATCGTCGCCAGCTTTGCTTCCTCGTCGTAGATGAGGCACAGGTATTTCATCTCGTCCTCCAACCCAGGGTGACTCGGCCCCGGACACTTTATAGTCGTTCGGGCAGGCCGAGAATCGACACGCCCGAATTCGTGTAGATTCACCCAATGAGCCGGCCAGCTTTTCTTCGTCTTTTCGCGGCCCTCTGCGTCCTGCTGGGGGCCTGGACCGCCTACACGCAAACGGCCAGGCCGCCGGGGGCGCTCCGGACCGAACGCGTCAAGGGTGACTTGTACATGGTGTCCGGCGAGGGTGGCAACGTCGCCCTCTACACCACATCCGAGGGCGCCATCCTCGTGGACAACATGTTCGACCGGAACCACGCCGGCATCCTGGAGCAGATCAAATCAGTCACCGACAGGCCCCTCAGGTACGTCATCAACACCCATCAGCACGACGACCATGCGGGCGGCGACTTCAGGATGCTGCCAATCGCCGAGGTCATCGCGCACAGGAACGTCCGCGCAAACCTGGCGGACCTGAAGCGGCCCTATT
>DASTDR010000186.1:0-4211 GCA_035710265.1 Gemmatimonadales bacterium
CGCCGAACTGCGTATCGAGGACAACCGCCGGCGCAAGCAGCAGACGATCCTGATCGTGGCGCTGGCGTGCGTGACCGTCGTGCTGGCGGTCATGCTGTTTGTCAGTCTTTAGCCGTTCATCAGCACCGTTTTCAACGCCGCGGCGATCGCGCTTCCCGGATTACCGGACGCCAGGCCGTGATCTTACGTAACGAGCCCGGCCGAGGCGACACGGCCGACGCCCATTCTCTACCGTTTATCCAGGGGTGGAAGCTCGGTCATCCACACGTTGCCACTGTCTTCGCCCAGGTTGAAGACAATCTTGTCATGGGCGACCGCGATGTCCGGCGCGCCCAGATGGAGGTTCCGCCAGGACAGCCCCTTGCTGTGGAAGTGCTGAATCGCGAGAAACGATCCGATCGGCTTCTTCGTGCCCGGGGCGAGACGATGCGCCCACAGACAGGGAAACCCGTCGCGACTCGACCAGAAGTAGAGCAGGCTCGCGTCGGGCGACCATGCCGGCGCGTCGCCATCTTCGGTGACGACGATCCATTCCCTCTCGTCCCTCTCGCCGGCAACCGACGAGTCGAGGACCCTGGCGACGAACACTTGCGCCGGCGCCAGCCTGTCGCGCCTGCCGTTGAACGTCACCCACTGACCGTCGGAAGAGAGGCGGGCGCCAAAGACACCGTAGTCAGGGTGCTTCAACCAGTCGCGTTGCGTTGAGGATTCGAGTCTCACGAGGCCGACGCCGGAAGGGTCGTGCGATGTCACGAACAGAATCTCGGCACCGCTCGGCGACCACTGCTCCACCTCGCCGCAATCGGCGCACACCGCTTGAGGCGACCCTCCGCTTACACCCGCCACGAAGATCGGCGTCTTGCCGTCCTGCGCGAACGAGTAAGCAACCTTGGTTCCGTCAGGGCTGATGACCGGGGAGTCATCCGCCGGCGTCTGAGTCACGAGGGTTTCCTGGCTCGTCTTCAGGTTCTTCGAGATGATGTCGAAGTTCCCGGCGCGTCGTGAGCGGAACACCAGCGTCCCGCCATCCGCCGACAGCGCCGGGTCGTAGTCTTCGGCGACGTCCGGTGTGATTCGTGTCAACTGGCCTTGCACCTTGCCTCGGTTCGCGTCGATCGGCAGGCTCCAGATGTCGGCGCCGCTCGTTCGGCTCATGTACACCATCCGTCCGCTCGAGGTCACCGATGCGTTCACTTCGTCCGTCGTGCCGGACATCACGCGCTGTGGCGCCTCGCTGACCCGCCAGGTCTTCGGAGCGATGGCCACTTGCCATGTGTCCCAGGAATCACCGGCAAGCGCGTGGAAAACGATGCGGTTCCCTGTGCCCACCCACCCGTCAGGAGTCGGAAGTCCGTGAAACGCCTGCCTGAAGCTTTCTCGAAGCAGAACGCTCCGAGCATTCGTTCTGACCGGAGGGCCGCCCGTCATAGACGCCACCCACCAATCGACGTTGTTCTCCGGTGGGCCGTCGCGGTCAGCCTGGCCCCAGAAGAGCACCTCTCGTCCATCAGGTGACCACACTGGAGCGCTGGCCAGGTAGAAGCCCGTGGCCAGCTTCGTACCGGTCCCGCCCTCCGCCGGCGCGACGTAGATCTGGCTGCCGGGTGATTCAGAGACTCCGTAGGCGATCCGCATCCCGTCCGGAGAGAAGCGCGGGGAGAATCCTCGCTCGACGAAAAGGCGCTCTTCGCCTCCGATTGTGGGGATGACGTAGATGCCTCCTTCCCCGCGGCTGGAGTGAAACGCGACGCGGCTCCCGTCAGCGGAGAACGACGGATCCACATCGTCGGCGGGGTGCCGGGTCAATTGGACGGGAGAGCCACCCGGAATCGGCTGGATCCAGATGTCGAGATTTCCATCTCCACTGCGGTCGGAGGCGTAGGCGAGCATCCTGCCGTCGGGTGAAATCGCGGGATAGTCCGTCCAGCCCACATCCGACGTGAGTCGCGTCGAGGTCGGTCTCGGATCGGAGGGTGGCGCAGAGGTTCTCCACCACATGGCGAGCGTCAGGGCGCCTATCGCGAAGATCGAAGCCGACAGGAGAAGAGCCGGCCGCAGTATCGACCGATGCGCCGGCGTCGACGCGCGGGGCGTGGTGTCTTCTTTCTGCGCGAGATCGTCACGCACCTCTTCGAGCGCGACCTTCAGGTCCGCCATGCCCTGCCAGCGTCGCTCCGGATCCTTCCGGAGACAGCGCGCAATCACCTTCTCGAGCTCGCGTGGCACGCCTGGGTTCGTCTCGCTCGGGGGCCTCGGGTCTCTTTCCAGGATTGCCGCGATCGTGGCCATCTTCGTCCCGCCGGCGAAGGCGCGCCGCCCGGTGACCATCTCGTAGAGCACCGCGCCGAACGAGAAGACATCGGACCGGGCATTCGTCGGTTTTCCTTCGGCCTGCTCGGGCGACATGTAGGCCGTGGTCCCGAGGATCGTTCCCCGCTCGGTCAGGTGTTCTCTCGAGGCCTGCGTCTCGGTGCTGGCGAGATCGTCGATTGGCTCGAAGCCCACCGGGCTAATCAGCTTCGCCAGCCCGAAATCGAGGACCTTGATCGACCCCTTGTCGTTGACCATGATGTTGGCCGGCTTGAGGTCGCGATGCACGATGCCCGCCGCGTGAGCCGCGGCAAGCGCGTCAGCGATCTGGACCGCGTATTTCAACATGTCTTCCAGCGTGGTGCCGGGGTGTCCGACCAGGTTGGCGAGAGAATGGCCCGCGACGTACTCCATCGCGATGAAGTCCACGCCCTCGTGCTGACCGATGTCGTAAATGGTGACGATGTGCGGATGGTTCAGTCCGGAGGCGGCCCGGGCTTCCTGGACGAAGCGTTTCCGGCTCTCATCGTTCAGTGCGGCCTCGTTTCGCAGCACCTTCACAGCGACGGGCCGGCCCAGACGAGTGTCGACAGCGCGAAACACTGTGCCCATGCCGCCTTCACCGAGCGGCTCCAGGAGCTCGTAATGGGAGAACGTCTTCGTGACCATCATCGGCCTGTAAGTATCCAGTTCGTAGGCCGGTCCCCTTTGGACCCGCCGATCAGCGCAGCACGACGGCCGCCGCGCCTTTTTCAGCGATGAGTCTGTCGATTTCGGCCTTCATTCTGTCGCGGCGCTCCAGGAGGGCCGCGATCTCGGTTTCGTCGAGCCAGGGGCGCAGCCTCGCATTGAGCTCCCTAGGGGTCAGCGCCAGAGCCCGATCCCAGGAGTCTTTCTCGATCCGGCTCAGCGGACGCGAGATCTCCGTGGCGGGCCCGAAGGACCGCTCATGGTCGAGCAGAATCAGGTTCCACGCCCCGTCGCGCAGCACGTTTGCCTGGTTGCGGTCCCGGTTGCCAATGAGGGCATCGAACATCGTCATCCGCGCCACCTGCTTGACCCACTCGGCGCGGTTCACTTCGCCGGGCGGGCCGTCGCCCTTCCACGTCGTGGCGTTCTCCACCCACAGCGTGGCGGCACCGGTGTTGCCTTGCAGCTGCCGTTCCACGGTGGGTGGCACCATGTCCAGCTTCAGAAGCCTATCGAGCTCGTACGCGGCGATCTCGGCCTTGTAGCTCGTGAAGAAACCACGGTAGATTCCAGGAGGCACCGGTTTCCACGCCATCCGAGCCGCGGGCCCACCCGGCCGAAGGACGCAGCGCGCGCTCATGCTTTGAGCGAGCTTTTCGATGCTGAGGCACTCCGCGGTCTTCAGGTACTCCTCGATCTCTTGATATCGCCCGACCCAGATCTTTGAACTCATCTCCTTGGCCGCCGTCAGTGCCGACTGCGCAGCTCGGAGGGATTCGAGGCCCATCACCGTAGACAGGCACAGCACCACCAGGGCACATCGTCGTTGGCCAAACATGGTTCCTCCTCCCTGTGGCAGAATAGCCGGGGTTGACGCGGTTGTCCTCTCGGAGTTCTCACGAAACCCTAATTCTTTCAACGCTGTCGTGCGCGTCGTCTTTGGAACGTGCGAGTTCGACTCCCTCCGCCATGTTCTCCTTCGACATGGCCGACCGACCCGGCTGTCGCCCCGGGCGTTTCGCCTCCTCGAGCTCCTGCTGGATCGGCGGCCGGAGGTGGTCTCGAAGTCTGAACTGCTGGAGCGTCTCTGGCCGGGGACGTTCGTGTCCGATGCAGGCCTGCACAACATCGTCACCGAGGTGCGCGCCGCCATCGGCGATACGGCGCAGGCCCCCCGTTTCATTCGCACCGTCCCGCGGTGCGGCTACGGC
>DASTDR010000187.1:0-11657 GCA_035710265.1 Gemmatimonadales bacterium
CTCGCTGAGCAGCTGCATCATTGCTTCTTGAACATTTTGAGCATGCGGTCGGTGATCATGAATCCGCTGACGATGTTGGTCATCGACGCGAACAGCGCGACCGCGCCGAGAATCCGGATCGTGAGCGGATGATCGGCCCCGGTCACCACGATCGAGCCGACGACGGCGATCGCCGAGATCGCGTTGGTCAGCGACATCAGCGGCGTATAGAGCAGGCGCGACACCCGCCGGATGACACCGAGTCCGATGAAGGTCGCGAGCACGAAGACGAACAGCATCGATCCGAAGTCGGTCATGATTTCCCCCCCCCCCCGCGGACCTCGCCCGCGTGCGTCACGCAGGTGTCACGGGTGATCTGGTCCTCGAAATCGAGGCGGAGCTTGCCTTCCTGTACGATGTGGCCCAGGAAGGCCTGGACGTTGCGGGCATACATCTGGCTGGCATGCAACGGCAGCGTACTCGGCAGGTTGAGGGGGCCGAGAATCGAGACGCCATTGCGGACGATCTCGCTGCCGGACTGGGTCAACTCGCAGTTGCCGCCGGTCTCGGCGGCAAGATCGACGATGATCGAGCCGGGCTTCATCGCCTCGACCGCGGACGCCGTGATGAGGACCGGCGCCTTTTTGCCCGGGATGGCGGCCGTCGTGATCACGACGTCGGCGTCCTTCACCGCCGCCGCCAGAAACGCGAGCTCTTTGCGGTGCGTTTCCTCGGACAACTCCTTGGCGTAGCCCCCCGCCGTTTCCGCGTGCTCCTCGATCTTCATCTCGAGGAACGTGGCGCCAAGGCTCTGCACTTGCTCCTTCACGGCTGGCCGCACGTCGAACGCCGACACGATCGCCCCGAGCCGGCGCGCCGTGGCGATCGCCTGCAGTCCCGCCACGCCGGCGCCGAGCACCAGGACCCGGGCTGCGGGAACCGTTCCGGCGGCGGTCACGAGCATCGGGAACAGCCGCGGTGCCGCCGCGGCCGCGAGCAGCACGGCCTTATAGCCGGCGACGGTGGCCTGCGACGACAGCACGTCCATGCCCTGCGCGCGGGTGATGCGCGGCAGCAGGATGAGCGTGAACGCGGTCAGTTTGCGCTGCGCGAGCTGGCGATGGAGATCGGCGGAGGGTTGAAAGGCGGCGACCAGCGCGCTGCCCTCACGGTACTGGGTGAGGGACTCCGAATTTGGGGCTTGGACCTGGACGACGATGTCCGATTGACCGATGACCGAAGCCCGATCGCCGATCTTTGCACCGGCAGTGGCGTACGCGTCATCCGTGAAAAACGCGCTGCTCCCGGCGCCCCGCTCCACGGCGAGCGCATGACCGCTCTTGACCAGCTTCCCCACGACGTCCGGACTCAAGGCCACACGACGTTCGTTCGGGGCGACTTCCTTCGGCACACCTATGAGCATAGGATCCAGGAGTTAGGAGTCAGGAGCTGGGGGGAGCGGAGCGACCCTGACTCCCAGGTCCCAGCTCCAAACTCCGGTGCTTGGCAAGCATACGTTCGGCGAAATCGACTCGCTCGGCGAGGTCGCTGACCTGCTGGCGCAAGCCGTCCATCTGTTCTTCAAGCTCCAGCACCCGGCGCTCGGCGCGCGGGTTCAGCTCGCGCCGCGCCGAGGACTGCTCCACGTCCCAGCGCCGCACCGGCAAGTCGTCACTATCCCGGAATTCGCCGGCGCCGAGCAGCACGAGATCGTAGAACCACCAGATGCCGAAGCCGCCGAACGTCGGAATCATGGCCAGCGCGGTGTTCGTCTTACCCATATAGAACCGGTGCAGGCCGCACCAGCCACCCACCAGGCAGAGCGCAAGCGCAACGCCGCGCGAGCGCTTGGAGACTTCGGGTTCTCGCGGCTCGGGCTCCTGATCAGGCTCATCGCCGTAATACTCGGGCAGCGCCATGACCGATACTACGGGCCGCTTCCAGCGGCGGCAAGCAAGTGGCGCAGGGCCGGCTCGAGCGTCGGAAAGCGAAACGTAAAACCGCTCGCCGTGAGGCGCTCCGGCAGGACGCGTTGGCTACTCTCCAACAGCTCCGCGCCCTCCGCACCGAATGCCATCTTCAGCACAAAGGACGGAACGGGGAGCAGCGCGGGACGGTGCAGGACTTTCCCGAGAATGCTCGCCATCTCGCGGTTCGTGACCGGCGTCGGCGCGGTCATGTTCACGGGGCCCGCGAGATCCTGCCGATCGAGCACATGCTGGATCGCACGGGTGAGATCGTCCCGCTCGATCCAGCTCACGTACTGGCTCCCGCTGCCGACCGGGCCGCCCACGCCCAGGCGAAACGGCGGCAGCATCTTGCCGAGCGCGCCGCCGTTCGGTGTCAACACCACGCCGAAGCGCATGTTGACGACCCGCACGCCGGCGCGTGCGGCGGAGGCGGTGGCGGCTTCCCACTCGCGCGCCACCTCCGCGAGGAAGTCGTCGCCCGCCGGACTGCGCTCCGTCAGTTCCGCAGCCCCTTGATCCCCGTAATAACCAATCGCCGATGCGGCGAGCAGTGTCGCCGGACGCTGGGCGAGCCCGGCGATGGCATCGCTGATCAGCCGGGTGCTTCCCACGCGGCTCTCACGGATCCGCTGCTTCTTTGCCGCCGACCAGCGGCCGAACACATTCTCACCGGAGAGATGAATGACGGCGTCCACGCCCTCAAGTCCGGCTCGATCGATCGTCCCGCGATCCGGGTCCCAGAGGAGCGTCCCGACACCCGCCGTTCGGGGCGGCCGCACCAGACGCACCACGTCGGCGCCGCGCTCCCTCAGGGCCTCGACGAGCGCCGAGCCGATCAAGCCCGTCGAGCCGCTCACGGCGATTTTCATTCGGGGAGAATCGCTTCAGCCTCGATCTCGACCAGCATGGCAGGGTCGACCAGTCCCGTCACCGCGACGAGCGTGGCCGCCGGTCGAATGTCGCCGAAGACTTCGCCGTGCGCGCGCCCGACCGCTTCCCAGTTCTCGATGTTGGTCACGTACATCCGCGTGCGAACTACATCGGCCATCCGTGCCCCCGCCTGATCGAGGGCGCGCGCGATGTTCTGGAGGGCGCGAACCGCCTGTGCATATGGGTCGCCGGAGCCCACGATCTTCCCCGACGCGTCGGTGGCCGTCGTCCCGGACACGTGAATAACGCGCCCAACGCGCACGGCCCGCGAATACCCCACGACCGGCTCCCAGGGGGCGCCGCTCGAAATGTTCTGACGACCGCGCGTCATCGGCCCTCGACCGGGGCGGCGTTCCAGGTGATGTGAGACGGAGCGCCGGTCGATCTCGCCTCGGCAATGCGGTCGTCCAGCGCACGCACGATTTCATCGACGGCGCGCGGGGGATTGAGGAACGTGACACCGCCGATGCTGGGCGCTGCGACTCGGCCGTCCGTCGTGCGCAGCTCGGCCAATCCCGCGCGCAGCTTGTCGAGCACGATACGCGCGGAAGCGGCGGGGGTCTCGGGCAGCAGCGCGATGAACTCGTCCCGCCCCAGGCGAGCTACGATATCGGTCGCCCGGAGCGCGCCCCGCAGGATCGCAGCCGCGGCACGCACGAGCTCGTCGCCGACGCGGGTCCCGAGGTCGATCGCCGCCACACTAAATGGATGCTGGTAACGCCTGGCGCGTTCGATCTCGGCGCTGGCGGCCTCGTGAAAGGCGCGGGCATTGCGCACGCCGGTGAGGTCGTCGATCCGCGCCAGCCGGCGCTCACGCGCCAGTGAGCGGCGGAACGCCATGATGGCCCAGCTCAAGGCGCCAATGGCCGCGAGGGCGAGAAGGAGCAGAGGCGCACACTGGCGGAGCATGGCCGAAAGCTACGCCCCCCGCCCTATGGTGGGCCAGTTCGTGTTGAGCGGGTAGTTTTCAGGTCCAAACGATGGACCCGAGTTCGCCATTCAAAAACGGATAGATCGCCGCAGCGCCGGTCGCTATTCTCAGCACGTGACCACCGCCGCCGTGGTTTTGGCCCCCGCCCCCGCCCCCGCCCCCGCTCACGCGCCCGCCGCCGCCCCCGCCCGCGTCGCCCCGGCGCTCAGCGAGGATCAGCGTTGGCGCGCGGTGCTCGCACGCGACCGCCGCTATGACGGCGCATTCGTCTATGCGGTGCGCTCGACCGGGATCTACTGCCGCCCTTCCTGCGCAAGCCGCCGCCCCCGGCGCGAGCAGGTCACATTCTTCCCGATTCCAGAAGCGGCGGAACGCGAGGGATTTCGCGCGTGCCGGCGCTGCCACCCGGCCGACGCGGCCGGCAGCGATCCCGCGGTCGCGCTCGTGCGCGACGCCTGTCGCGCGCTCGATCAGGGGCGCAAACCGGCAGGCGACCCCCACAGACTCGCGCGCGCATTCAAGCGGGTTCTCGGCATCACGCCCCGGCAATACGCCGACGCGCAACGGGTCACGCGCTTCAAGCAGGAATTGCGCCGGAGGAAACAGGTGAGCCCCGCTCTCTACGAAGCCGGCTACGGCTCGAGCAGCCGCGTGTACGAGCGCACCCATGCCCAGCTCGGCATGACACCGGCGACGTACGCGCGGCGCGGTGCCGGCGTCCGTATCGTGTTCGTCACGGTTGCGACGGCGTTGGGACGGCTGCTAGTCGCCGCGACCGAGCGCGGCGTCTGCCGCGTGAGCTTGGGAGATACGGCGGCGACGCTCGAGGCCGATCTCCGACGCGAGTTCGACGCGGCCAGCATCCGCGCCGAGAAAGGCGGGCGGCTCGAAGGGTACGTCGCGGCGATCTCATCGTATCTCGAGGGGCGCGAGCCGCATCTCGACCTCCCGCTCGACATCCGCGCAACCGCGTTCCAGCGGCGCGTCTGGCAGGCGCTCCAGCAAATTCCGTTCGGCGAAACGCGCACCTACACGCAGGTGGCGCGGGCGATCGGCGCCCCGAAGGCGACGCGCGCGGTCGCGCGCGCCTGCGCGACCAATCCGGCGGCGCTGGTGATCCCCTGCCACCGCGTGGTCCGAGAGGATGGCGCGATGGGGGGCTACCGCTGGGGTGTCGAGCGCAAGGAGTGGCTCCTGGCGCGCGAGCGCGACGTTAAGGGGTAGACAGCACCTCGAAGCTGTCACGCCGGGTGTTGTGGCGTGCCGAAATCTGGGGCGCTACGAACCTGCCGGGCCTGCCAGATATGGCGCCGGTCGTGCGCCAGGATGAAGGCGAAATAGGCGCCGAGCGGCAGACGAATCAGGCGATTCACGGGGGAGACCGTTCGGATGCCGGCGAGGTCCAGGCCGTCCGACTCACGGACGCGCCGGGCCAGCTCCTCGCGCACGCGCGCGAACTCGGGCAGGATGTCCGCGGCCCGGTGCTGGTCGCCGGCTGAGCCCTTGATCGGGGTTTTCATCCGGCGCCTGGGAGGGGGCTCCATTTCGCGGATCAGGAACCGCGAGAACCAGCCGTAGCGGAACGGGCCGGTCGAAGTTTTCCCCTTGGCACGACCTGCGGCAATGGCCCGGTCGAACGCCGGCAACACCTTGAGATCGCCGACGTTCAGATGATTCAGATTCTGTGCGATCGACCAGCGGCCAGGACCGGGACGCCAGTTGAACTGCGCGTCGGTCAACCCCGCCGCGAGCGCCGCCCCTTCTTTCTTGATTGTCTCGAGCTGATCGAGCATCGACCGCGTGTCGGCGTTCACCGATCCTCCTTGCCGCTTCGCAAACCGGGGGTCACGTTTCGGGGAACCCTGGAGGCTCTCATGAGCGCATTTGCGATACCGCTGATCGTCCTCTCTAGTCTCGCACAAACCCCGGCCCCACGCGACCTCGTGGCGCGCGCCGTCACCGCGATGGGCGGTGAAGCGGCGGTGCGCGGCATTCGGAACTTCACGGTGACGTTCTACCAGAGCAACTTCGCGATCGGGCAGGAGGAAACGCCGGAATCGCCGGCCCGAGCCGCGATCACGACCGGCACGCAAACGACCGACTTTGCCGGAAGCCGCCAGGTTTCCATGACGGAGGCGCGCGGCCCCGCGGGCAACGTCAACAAGCAACGCCGGATCACGGTCGGCGGAATCGGCATGGTCGAAAACAACGCGAACCAGTCGCCCGATGCACCGGCAGCGGTCGCGAATGTCGAGCGATCCTGGCGCCGTGCCGTGGAGCGGCTGCTGATCAGCGCGCTGGATAATCCCGCCACGCTCAGTGCGCTGCCGCCAAAGACCTGGCGGGGCGAGTCGCTCCGCGGCGTCCACTACGTGCAGGGACGCGATACCGTGGATGTGTACTTCGACGGGCGCTCCGGCCTGCCCGTCCTCACGGAGACGCTCACCGACGATCCGATTCTGGGAGACCGCCGCACGAGTACCGCGTACACGCGGTGGCAGAACGCCGGCACCGTCCTGTACCCGCGCCAGCTGGATACCGAGGTCAACGGCCGTCTCCAGAGCAACACCGTGGTGACCGCACTGACCGTAAACGACCCCGTCGCCGACTCACTTTTCGTCATCCCCGACTCAATCAAGACGCGTGCCCAGCCGGGTAACCCCGATCCCGCGCCGATCACCGTCACGCTGGTCGAGCTTGCGCCCAACGTCTGGCGGGCGGAAGGCGGATCGCATCATTCGTTGGTGATCGATCAGGGCACGCGACTGGCCCTGGTCGAGGCCCCCCTCAGCGCCCGTCGTATGGAGGCCGTGCTCGACACGCTGCGCTCACGCTTCCCGGGAAAACCGGTCGGCGTCGCGATCAACACTCATCATCACTGGGACCACTCGAGCGGCGTGCGCACCGTGCTCGCCGCGAACGTGCCGGTCGTGACGCACGCGCGGAACGTGAGCTTCATCCGGTCGATCGGTTCCGCGCGTAAGACTGTGCGTCCCGATGCGCTGTCGCGCGCGTCGCGCCCGCGCAGCACGATCACCCCGGTAGAGGACAGCCTGGTCGTAGGAACCGGCGACAGCCGCATTGTGGCCTACCGGCTGCCGACGGCGCACGCCGAGGGAGTCCTCGCCGTGTACGTACCGTCCGCCAAAATCCTGTTCCAGAGCGACGTTGTGACGGCGAATCCAAATCCCCCCGCCGCGGGAAGCGCGGAGCTGGCCAGGTTCGTTCAGGCTCGCGGCATTACGGTCGAACGGGTCGCCGGGGGGCACGGCCAGGTCGTGGCGTGGGACGTGGTGCAACGCGCATCGGCTCCGCCCGCGTCAGCCCCCTGATGCTCTAGGACCCATGTCACATTGCCGGGGCGGACCGTGCCTATATTGGTCGCCCCATGCTCCGCCCCGGCATGCTGCTGGTGAGCCTCGCGCTGATCCCCGCCGGACTCGGGGCGCAGGATGCCGCCTATCGCGTCGTGGTCCATCGCTCGAATACCATCGCACGCCTCTCGCGCGATCAGGTCTCGAAGATGTTTCTCCGGAAGATCACCCAGTGGGATAACCGGCAGCCGATATTGCCCGTGGACCAGGCACCCGACGCGCCGGTGCGGCGCAGCTTCACCAAACAGATCCATCAACGGACCATTGCGGCCGTACAAACCTGGTGGCAACAGCAGACGTTTGCCGGCATCGCCGTGGCTCCCCCCGAGCGCCCCGGCGATAGCGATGTCCTCGAGTACATTCGCCGCTACCCGAACGCGATCGGCTACGTCCGGGCCGAGACGCCCCTCGGGAGCGACTTCAAGACCGTCGTCGTGACTCCCTGAGCGGAGAGCGACGATCCGCGCGCAGAAGGTCTTGGATCAGACGCTGCGCCGGCCGGAGCCCCGTCAGCTGGGGGTATCGAAACCGAAGATCTGCGCAGGGGCGGCGAGCTCGCCGGCTGACGTCTCCACCACGTAGAGGCGACGGGCGAGCGGATTCTGCTGGATGCGGCACGGAAGGTCGCCGTAGGTGATGGCGGCGGTTACGTGCAGCACGGTGATGGGGTTCATGGTGCCGCGATCAAAGACCTGAAGCAGCGACCGCCGCGCCGCCGGAGCCGTCGTGATCCCCGCCACGTACAGCCAGCCCCGCGTCGAATCCACCGCGACGCCGCATGGGACGTATCCGAGCGCGCGCGACGCGATCCGCTGTCCATCCCTCGCGTGCACGGCCACGAGCGCAGGCGCTCCGGCAGAGTCCCCGGCGAGGAACAGCGTATCGCCACGAGGTGAGAACGCCGCCCCTTTGGCCGTCGTGAGCGCGGGCACACGGTACCTGACGTGTCCCGCGTCGACGTCCACGACCGGCACGCCGCTCGAGAATCCTCCGCCGGCTGGTCCTCCGGTGAGTGCCGCCCGATCGCCGCCCGCCGAGCGGACGACGTCGGCTCCGACGAGATCCGCGATCGTTGCTGCGGCGCAGGCCTGGCCCGGGTTGCAGGCCACGATCGAGAACCTGCCGGCGTCCAGCACGACCCAGCGGCCCGTCCGCAGCACCGCCACGAAATCGCTTGTCCTCGCCGAGGTCGTGTCGGTCAGCGGGGCCAGCGGCTCGGTGCGCCACACCATCCAGGTGCCGGCCGCGCACCCGCCCGTCAGCAGCACGAGCTCGCCGACGTTGGGGCCCGACCCCACGCCACGGGTGCACGAGACGGCGTGCACGCTGTCAGGGAGATCCACGACCTTGTTGGTCGCGAGGTTCCAGCGGCGCAAGCTGGTGGGCCCGCTGCCGAACAAATAGCGCGGGTCGCGGCCCGGCTCGACGCGGCCATTGAGGAGCGGCCCCTCGACGCGCTCCACGAACCCGCGGAGATAAATGACGACGGCGGTGGCAACCACGTCCTTGGCCACGACGCGGAGGCTGTGCGGTCCCGGCGCATCGGGCAGTGGTGCCGCGAGTGTCGTGTCGTCCACGCGATATGCGTCGAGGGGCATCTCATCGAGGAGCACAGCCGGAAGCTCCGCTGCGGCGAACGCAGCGGACCTGATCGTCACCGACGAGCCGCTCCACACCTCGCTCGTAGCTCGAAACGGCTGCGGCTCCGTGACGACAGGGACTGAAGGAGGCTTTCCGCAGCCGACAAGCAGTAGAACGACGACGATCGCGGAGCGCATTAGCTCAGTATGGCGGCGTTTCGAAACGGGCGACCAGCGCATGCAAGTTGTCTTCAAACGGGCCGACCCCCCAGGTCCAGGCGACATATACCCGGCGCTCCAGCGGACTAGGAAGCACGATGCACGGGAAATGGAAACTATTCGGGTCAGCCGCCAGTTGAGCGACGGGTTCGAGCGTCGCCCGATCGAACACCGTCAGCATCGGTGTCCCCATCATGAATCCTGCCGCATAAAGCAGCGGGCGCAGTCAGTGCCGTCCATGAGCACCAGTTCGCCGAGGTGCGTGCCTCGACCGACACCTCGGCCACCAAGACGCGGATCGTGCATCGAAACCGGATAGTCGTAAGTCGCCCCGGTGCTAACGTTCCAGCGGCGCAGGCCCAGTGGGCCGTTTCCGTACAGCTCGGTGAGGTACGCGCCACGCACCGCACGGCCCTGAAACACCGGGCCCTCGCTCGCACTCAGAAACCCGTTCAGCTTGATCGATACGGGAGTGGACTGAATGAGGCTCGACACCACGCGCAGCTCATGGCTGCCGGGTGAATCCGGAACCGGAACATGAAGCGTCGAGTCATCTACGCGTGTGTAGGAGAGCGAATCATCATCGAGCAACACCGCGGACGGGTCGGCATCGACGAACCCCGCCGACTTGATCGTCACACTCGTACCGCTCCACACATCGGAGCTCATGACGGCAAACGGCTGGGGATCGGGTTGTGCCGTGGGAGGATCCGCACATCCCGCCAGCACCAGCCCGACCCCGAGCGTCAGTGCCTTACTTCTGCGCATCTCCGCTGCTGGCAGCCGCTTCGCCGCCCAGCCGGTGCTTCTGGTACCAGCTCATCATGTAGAGCTGCGTCCGCAGGAAGTTCGACGGCTTGGAGCTCGTGCCGTGGTACTCCCCGTTGAACCGCAGCATCACGACCGGAACCTTGAGATACTTGAGGGCCGCGTAGTACTCCTCGGTCTGCGGCATCGGCGTGCGCAGATCGAGCTCGCCCGTCATGATCAGCGTCGGCGTCTTCACGTTCCCGACGTACATCAGCGACGACTGCTTGAGCCACTGATCGGGTTTTTCCCAGAACGGCGCATCGAAGAAGTTGTAGGTGAACAACGGAACGTCCGTCTGGCCCGCCATGCTCAACCAGTTGATCACCGGACAGCGCACGGCCGCCGCGGCGAACCGTGTGGTGTGGCCGATCACCCAGCTCGACAGCACCCCGCCGCCCGAGCAGCCGCCGACGTACATCCGCTGCGTGTCGATGTACCCGCGGCCGATGACCGAGTCGACGCCGGCCATCAGATCGTCGTAATCCACGCTCGGGTACGCACGCTCGATTGCGTTTCCGAACGGGCTGCCGTATCCCGTCGACCCGCGCGGATTGGTGTACAGCACGACGTATCCGTTGGCCGCGAAATTCTGGAATTGATAGCTGAATGCCACGTTGTACATCGCATGCGGCCCGCCGTGAATCTCCATCAGCAGCGGATACTTCTTGGCGGGATCGAACGTCGGCGGCTTGACGATCCAGCCCTGGATCCGCGCACCGCTCGTCGACGTGTACCAGATCTCCTCGACTGCCCCGACCTTGATGCGCTCGAGCACGTCCGCGTTCACGTTCGTCAGCTTGGTGATCGGCTGCGGCCGGCGCAGACTGTAGCGCACGATGTCGGACGGCTCGTCGGGGTCGGTGCGCGTCCCGACGGCGGTGAAATCGCGCGCGATCGAGCTGAGGCCCAGCATATGGACACCGTCAGTGACCTTGCGGGGGCTCCCCTGAAGCCCCGCGAAATGCACATTGCTCGTGCCGCGATCGCCCATCGTAAAGAACACGCCGCTGCCGTCCGGGGCCCACTCCAGGTTCCCCGGGTCGCGGTCGTAGCTGGTCAGCGCCCGCATCCCGCTGCCGTCGATCGCGGCGGCCCAGACCTCACTGGCGCGATAGGAAAACCGGCCGTCTGCTCGGCCCGTGAACGCGATGGTGCGACCGTCGGGCGAAACCTCCGGATTGGACCACATCCCCTTGGTTGTCACGAGTGGCCGGATCGCGCCCGTCGCGACGGTGACGGCATAGAGATACGACTCGCGGTAGCGATGATCGGCGTCCGCCTCGCGCAGTCCGTCGAACACGATTGTGCGGCCGTCCGGGGTCCAGTCGTAATTCAGGCCCGAGCCGAGCTCGCTCGTGCCGAAGTCCCCACTCGTGAGCTGCCGCGGCGTTCCACCCTCGGCCGGCACCAGGAACAGGTGCAGCGTGCCCTGCTCCAGATAACCGCGCTGGTCGCGCCGGTAATGCAGCCGGTCCACAACACGCGGCGCAGCGGTCCACTTCGAGCCCTCCGGCGCGGCCGGCATGCTGATCTTCCAGGGAGACTCACTCTTCACCAGCATCGTGAAGGCGATCGAACGCCCGTCGGGCGACCAGCTCAGATTGCCGGGATTCTCCGATACGCGCGAGATCTGCGACGTGGCACCTTCGGCATCCATCCAGCGCACGAACACCTGGGTGCCCTTCGGCTCGCCGTCGGCGAAGTAGGCGATGCGCGTCCCGTCAGGGGACCAGCGCGCGTTCGAGCCCTTCACCAGAAAGCGGTTCTTCGAGCCGTCCGCATTCATGATCCACAGCCCCGCGTCCCAGCGATCCTCGATCTTGTTCACCCACCGGCGCGTGTACAGGATCTGCCTGCCGTCGGG
>DASTDR010000188.1:0-3218 GCA_035710265.1 Gemmatimonadales bacterium
AGGCCGAGGCTACGACATCATGCCCGACGGCACGTTCGTGACCGTTCTGCCCCCCGATTCGGCGGGGCGGCCCACCGAGCAGATCACCATCGTGCTGAACTGGTTCGAAGAACTCAAACGGCTCGTGCCAGTGCAGTGAGAACACGGGCTCAGGGCTCGGGCCTTCAGTAGCCTTTGCCCAGCTGATCCTGCAGTTTGTCCCGATATCCACGGCTGAGCGGCAGCCGCGCGCCGTTGCGCAGCACGACGACGTGCTCGCCGCCGAGCCACGGCTGCAGCTCCTTGATGCGCTCGGTGTTGACGATGCGCGAGCGGTGAATGCGGACGAAGCGCTTCGGATCGAGCCGCGACTCCATGCGGTTCATCGTCTCGCGGAAGAGGTGCGACTCCTCGCCCATGTGGAGCCGCACGTAGTTGCCGGCGGCCTCGATCCAGTCGAGGTCCTCGGTGCGGAGGAAGAACACGCGCCCGCCGGACTTGACGATCAGGCGTTCGAGCTTGGGGGCTTCCGGCTTAATGTCGCTGACGAGCGCGAGGAGGCGGCGGCCGAGGTCGCCGGCGCGGCGGCGCTCGAGGTGCGCCCGCGCGTGCGAGAGCGTCTGGCGGAACCGGTCCCGCCCGAACGGCTTCAGCAGGTAGTCGAGGGCGTGCACTTCGAACGCGCGCAGGGCATACTCGTCGTAGGCGGTGACGAACACGACCGACGGCATCTTCTCGGGGCCGATCGCCTCGATGACGCCGAAGCCGTCCACGCCGGGCATCTGCACGTCGAGGAACACGAGATCGGGCACGTGATGCTGGATGGCGGCAACCGCCTGGGCGCCGTCGCCGCACTGGCCGACGACCTCGACGTCTTCTTCCTGCTGCAGGAGCGAGAGCACCCGCTCCCGCGCGATCGGCTCATCGTCAACGATCAGGGTCCGGATGCGACTCATGCCACGCTCTCCATGCGATCTTCGGGTTCGCGTACCAAGGGGATGACGACCGTGACGACAAGGCCGCCGCCGGCGGGAGTCTCGAACTCGAAGCGGTGACGGTCGCTGTAGAGGTTTTCGAGGCGCGAACGGGTGTTGGAGAGCCCGACGCCCGAGTGAAGGTCGCTCATCTTGTCGGCCGACAGGCCGACGCCGTCGTCGCGCACGACCAGGATCAGGCGATCCCCGGCGTCGCGGGCGGTGACATCGATGCGGCCGCCGCTGATCCTCGGCGCGATCCCGTGCCTCAGCGCGTTCTCGACGAGCGGCTGAAGAATGAGATTGGGGACGAGGGCGTCGAGCGCGTCGGGCTCGACGTCGATGTTCACCTGCAGCCGATCCCCGAAGCGGGTCTGCTCGATTTCCAGGTACTTCCGGAGAAAGTCGATTTCGTCCTTGAGCGGCACCTGCTGCGTGCCGACGCGCTCGAGCGTGAGGCGCAGCAGGTCGCTCAACCGCACCAGCATGTCGTCGGCGGCGTGCACGTCCTTGTGCATGAGGGCCGAGATGGTGTTGAGCGTGTTGAAGAGGAAGTGCGGATGGAGCTGGCGCTGCAGCGCCTCGAGCTGCGCTTCGGCGAGCTGCCCCTGGAGCTGCGCCGCGGTCAGCTCGCGCTCCTGCGACTCGCGATGGTAGTCGAGCGCGTGGCTGAGGCCGACCAGCGCCCAATACGTCATCATCTCCCAGTCGAAGTTCAGCAGGAACCTGTTCTGGAAGTACATCAGCCAGTCGAAGGACCGCTCGGTGAGCTGCGTCAGGATGACGCCGCGAGCCGACGTCGCCAGCGCCACGTGGGCCGCCGTAAACGCCACGACACCCAGGAGGTGGACCAGCGCTGCGCGCCGCCACGTCCGGGGCCCGAATTGGAACTGCCGCGCCACCCAGAGGATGCCCGGGACGACCACGGCCCACGAGTACCAATAGGTCAGGTTGAGCAGGAAGAGAACGCTGAACGGCTGCTTTCGCTCTTCGAAGAGTGCAATGTAGTTGTACGCCTGCAGCCCGGTCAGGATGCCGAGGACCGTGGCAACGCCGAAGACATGAATCAGGCGGATCTGGGGCTGGGGACGGCCCATCCATGCACTATTGGGCCGGGTTACGGTTCACGTCAAGCCACGCTCATCACCAGACGCGAGTGCTTCTGACCCGCTCATCACGCATTTCGTCACAGGGAACCAGCGGTTCGTCACGAAATTCGTCCCAGTGCGGAGTCCAGGGCCGCGAGTACGATGCTCCCCGTGGGAGTTGTACGGATCGACGCCATCGACGACGAGCGGCTGTCGGCGTTCCGCAGCGTACCGGACCCTGACTTGCTCACGCAACTGGGCTTTTTCATCGCCGAAGGCCGGCTCGTCGTCAGACGCCTGCTCGCCCATTCCCGACTCGAGACGCGCGCACTGCTGGTCACCGAGCCGGCCCTGGCCTCGATCGGAGACCTCGTCGCGGGCCGCCCGGCGCTGCCCGCCTTCGTCGTGACGCAGGAGGTCATGAACGGCGTGGCCGGGTTCAACTTTCACCGGGGGTGCCTCGCGATCGGCGTGCGTCCTCCTGCCAGGCACTGGCGCGAGGTGGCGGACGCGGCACGCCGGATCGTGGTGCTCGAGCGGGTGGGCAACGCCGACAACGTCGGGGCGATCTTCCGCAACGCCTCCGCGTTCGGCGCGGGCGGCGTTCTGCTCCAATCGGACTGCGCCGATCCTCTCTACCGCAAGTCGATCAGGACGTCGATGGCTGCCTCGCTCTCGATGCCGTTTGCGGCGGCCGAGCCGTGGCCGGCGGTGCTGGACGCGCTTCGCGGCGCGGGATGGACAACCGTCGCGATGACGCCGGCTGCCGACGCATCATTACGAGCGGCGGCGCAGAGGCTCGGCGACAGCCGGATCGCGATCGTGCTGGGGCATGAAGGTGAAGGGCTGACGCCCGAGGCAATGGCCGCGTGCACTCACCGCGCCCGGATCCCGATGGCCGGGGGAATCGACTCGGTGAACGTGGCGACGGCCGCGGCGATCGCGCTGTACGAAACGGGGTCGGGAGTCATTTTCCGTGGAGGATGCAGGCGGAAAATGACTCCCGGCCCCTTTACGACGCCACCAGGCTGATGACGCGGGGCGAATCGACGGGCGAGCCCATGTCGTCCGGCATGTCCCCGGTGTCGGGCCGCAGGTAGCGCCGCATCGACGGCTTGACCGTCTCGAGCAGCTCCTTCCGCGACTTGATCTTCAGCGGACGACCGAGGTGGATCTT
>DASTDR010000189.1:0-14652 GCA_035710265.1 Gemmatimonadales bacterium
AAGACCGGCGGCGGCTTCGGCGTCGCCGCCGGGTACCAGGTCAACCCGCGCTGGGTGTTGATGGCGGAGTTCGACATCGGGAAGCACGAGGACAAGGCCACCAGCTCGGTCGACATCGACACCCGGCACTACATCGCCAAGGTCGGCTACTCGCTCACCGGAGCGCGCGAGCGCGGCTGGGACATCGCAGTCAATCTCGGCGCCGGCGCCGTGACGTTCGACGTCGCGGGCGCGTCCGAGTCGTTCACCTATCCGGCGATCAACGCCGGCGCCAATCTCGCCTACGGTGTCAGTCCCCAGGTTGCGTTCGTGCTGTCACCACAGGGCGATATCGCGTTCAGCAAGGAAAGCGAAGTCGGCACTACCAACGCCTGGGTCTGGCCGTTCACGGCCGGGCTGCGGGTTCGCTTCTAAACCAACCACCAGCATCGGAGTCAAGACCCATGAAACAAATCGACTTGCTCACCGGCGTCCTGCTCGTGGTGGGCGGCCTAAACTGGGGCCTCGTCGCGCTCGCCAATTTCGACCTCGTGGCCACCATCACGGGTGCGGGCGCGTTTGGAGCGAAGAATGCCCTGGGCGCCGTGGTGTACGCCCTCGTGGGGCTGGCCGCGGTCTACCAGCTCGCCGCTTGGAAAGGCGTGCGTAGTCGGATGCGGGCGTGACTGTCGCACGACCGGGGGGGGAGAAAGGGGGAGCCGGCCGGAGCAGCGGTGCCCCCCCGGTTGTTACGCCGGGGGCGGCGGCTGATATGATTCCCGCTATGCGCGCCGCGCCTACGCCTGACGGTCGGCTCACGATCGGGACGCTGTCCGCCGCGACGGGCATCCCCCCCGAAACGATTCGCACCTGGGAGCGGCGCTACGGTTTCCCGAAGGCCGAGCGCAAGCCGTCCGGGCACCGCGTGTATCCCCTGGCGGCGGTCCCACGGTTGCGTCGCGTCGCTCAGGCGATCGCCCGCGGCCACCGCCCCGCGCAGGTCGTCCCGGCGTCCGAATCGGCGCTCGCGGCGCTGCTCGCCGCGTTTCCGATGGTGCCGTCCCCTTCCGCTCCCGGATCTCCGGCGGCCCCGATCCCCGACGATTCCGGCGCCACGGATGTCGCGGCTCTGATCGATGCCGCACGTAGGTTCGACTCGACCGGCCTGCGGCGGGGCTTTCAAAGCGGCTGGGCGCGGCTCGGATCGCTCAGGTTTCTCGAGCAGCGGGCCACGCCGTTTCTCGTCGCGGTCGGCGACGCCTGGGCGGCGGGCACCATGGGCGTGCGGCACGAGCACTTCGCGTCGGCCGCGCTGGGCGATTTCCTGCGCGCGGCGCGCGTGCCAGTCGACGAGCGGGCCGGCGGGCCGTGGGTCGTACTGGCCACGCTGCCGGGCGAGCAGCATGGGCTGGGCTTGGAAATGGCCGCTTTGGTGTTCGCGCTGCGCGGCTGGCGGGCGCTGGTGTTGGGCGTGGATACGCCGCCCGCTCAGATCGTCGCGCTGACGCGCGAGGTGGAGGTCCGGGTCGTGGCGCTCAGCCTCATCCGGCGCCGACCGTCACGCGATGTCATGCCGCATCTCACCGCGCTGCGACGCCAATTGCCACGCAGCGTGTCGCTGATCCTCGGTGGGAGCGGAGTGGCACTCGGCAAGCTGGGCAAGAACGGCATCACCGTCGTTCCCGACCTCGGCGCCCTGGATCGCTGGGCGGCGGTCGCGCCGGCATGAGGGGCCAGCGCGTCACCGTGCGGGATCAGATGCAACACGACTACGAGTACGTCCGCGTCGCGCCGCCGGGACGCGATTTCGACCCCGCCTTCCGGCCCGACCTGACGCCGGCGGACATGCTGCGGTTGGGGGTCTTCGGCGGACGTTACATGACCGACTGTGTCGAGGAGTTTCCGGCGACCTGGTTTCGCGGCGTCCGTTTGTCGCCCTCGCGCCACGACCCAGCGCTCAATTGGTTCGGCGTGAACGCCAGTCAGCCCCTGCGTGAATGGCGTCGCAAGGGCTGGATCCATCCCGATGATCCCCGCGGCTGGTTTCAGTGGTACTGCCGCTACTACTCGGGGCGTCGCGGTCCGGACGACGAGCGGCAGATCCGGCGCTGGCGGGCGATGCGCCGCCACCTCGCGCAGCTGCGCGGCGGATGCGCGCCGGGCGACCTCGATTGCCGCCGGCGCCAGCGGCAGGCGTTGCTGCACTGGGCGTACGATACACGAAGCGTCTGAATAGTCGGTGAACACTGCGAGCAGCGGCCAGATGCCCGCGAACTCGGCGCCGGCATCGACCTTCCACACGAAGCGCGAGAGGTCGGGAAGCTCCGGCGTCGCGTCCCTACCAGCGACCCTTCATGTCGGTGGTATCACCGAGGTAGGCATACTGCAGCTTTGCCATGTACCGGTTCGCGGCATTCATGATGTCGATCGACGACACCCCGCGCAGGCGCTTCACGAACTCGTCCCCGCGACGAAAGCCGCCCAGGTAAAGCTCGGCCCGCGCCAAGAAGTCTGCTTGATCCGCGGCAGTGGCATTCGATGCCAAATAGTCGAAGGCGTAACGGTCCACGAAGCGGCGCAGGTTGACCCAGTCGAGGGGCGTTTCCTGGAGCGACCGAATGGCCTCCTGCATGATCGGCAACACCTCATCCGGTCTCGCGGTGCTCGCATACGCGCCCCCCATCGGCAGGGCGCGATCGATGAACGGAGCGTACGCCGCGTACGACAGGCTGCGCTGGACCCGGATCCGGTAGTGCAGCCGCGACGAGAGCAACGCCGTCGCGACCCGGAATGACCAGTAACCGCGTTCCGTCGGGGGTGGGCCAGCGAAGTAGCACAGGACGTAGTTCGTGGGAATTCTGCGATCTTCAACCAGCCAGCGTGCCGGAACATCCGGCACTGGCGGCGGCAGCGTCCAGTGGTATTCACCGCGGGGGAGGTGTCCCAGGGTCGCCGTGACCAGGGACTCCGCGTGCGCCGGCTCGACGTTCCCGACGATGACGAGCAACATGCGCGATGTGACCATATGGTCGCGGGCATAGGCCCGCACCTGGTCCGCGGTGAGGGTTTGCAGCGATGCTTCCGTTCCCTCCGGATCGAGCGAGTAGGGGTGGTCCGGAAACATCGACTTGCCTGCGATCACCTGAATGCGTTCCTCCGGATCCGTGTAACGCCGGTGGGCGCTGACAACGAGCCGACTGCGCGCCAGATCGATCGCCTGGGTCGAGAGCGACGGTTTCACGACCCGGTCGGCGAGTACGTCCCACGCCGCGTCGAAGTCCAGCGCCAACCCCGTGAACCCAATCACGGACCAGTCGACCCCTGCTTCGAGCTCCATCACGCTGCCCGTGCGCGCCATCGCGCGTCGTGCCTGCTCACCGGGATAGCGCTCCGTTCCATACTCCGATGCATGGAGCAGCAGCGCCTCGATGCCGGCCGTGGTTTCTGAGAGTTGTCGCGTTCCGCCGAGCAGGTACAAGCGCGCGGCGATGATGTCGGTAGCGCGGTTTACCCGCTGGATGACGTGGAGGCCCGAGACCTCGTACGAAGTCGTGAGCGTATCGGGATCTACGCGTGGCCGGCCTGTGCCCTGAGCTGCACCGATGCCGCGTGCGCCAAGTAGCAGGACTAGGAAGCCGAGGGCGACCTGTTTCATTCTTTACTCGACTGCCTGAGCCAGTCGCCGACGGCGGCGACGACGTCGGATGTCCCCAGGACACCGATGACCATCGGGCTGTCGGCAACGTACGTGCGCGCGAAGCGACGCAGCGAGTCGGCGGTCTGGATGGCCATCTGGTCGTGATACGTCTCGTAATAGCCCATACCCGCCGTGCTCCACCAGAACGCGATCGTCGGCGCCAGCGATGCGGTTCGCTCGCGCGCCAGCGCGCCGGCCACCTGGCGGCGTTTTCTGGCGATCGCGAGGTCGTCGTCGGTGACGCCGGTGAGCAGATCGAGGTTCCGCAGCTCATTGAACAGCGCGACAATCGCCCGCCTGGTGTTCTCGGGCCTGGTTTTGCCGACGATCTGAATCGGGCCGGTATGAGCGAGCGTACGATACCGCCCCGCGATCGATTCGAACGGTCCGTCCCCCACGAGGCGGCGCTGAAACGAAGACGTGGCGTCGTTGAACACGTCGAACAGCACGTCAGCTGCGTACGTCGCCCCCGGGTCCGCGGTTACGCTGGGACCATGGAGCGCGACCTCAATCGTCACATCGAGCACGTCCTGGTCGACGAGAACAGCGGTGGTGCGTGCGATGGGCGGTATCGGCGGAAGGGGCTGGCTCTCAAACGGGCTCGCCGCGGGCGCCCATTTGCCGAACTCGCGCATGGCCACGGCGAAGATCCGTTCAGCATCGACGTCCCCGGTGACGATCAGCGATGCGTTGTTGGGTACGTAATAGCGCGCGTAGGTCGCTTTGAGCCGTTCCAACGTAATGGCCTCGAGCGAGCTCGAGTCACCGTGGACGTCCTTCCGATGCCAGGCAGAGCTCCAGAGCGCGTGCGCGACTCGTCGCTGCAGGTGGGCTTCAGGATCCGATTGGTGCCGGTGCAGCTCGTCCAGCACGATTTGACGCTCGGATTTCAGGTCGCCGTTCGAGAATTTCGCCTTCTGAAGCAGATCGGCGAGCAACCCGATCGCCGGCTCGATCTTGTCCGAGGGCACTTGGATGTAGTAGTCGACGACTTCGTCCGAGGTCGTGCCGTTGTAGGTGCCTTTGAGTTTCGTGGCTTCGATGCCAAAGGCAGACGGATCATGACGGAACGACCGGAACAGCACGTGCTCATACAGGTGGGCCAGTCCCGCCTCGCCGGAGTCCTGCGTGAACGCTCCGTTGCGCACCGCGATCAGCGCCGTCGCGAGGGGGACGGACGCATTCTGGACGACGATGACCTCGAGGCCGTTCGCAAGGGTCTTGCGCTGGAGGCTGGATTGCAGCGCGGTGACACGCACCGGCAGGGCCAAGGCCATGGCGACGAGGGCAAGGCGGACGAGCAAGGACGCGTGCATCGGATGCTCGATTGAAGATGCGTGTGATCTCGAGCTTAGGCGAATACCTGGAGCGCCACCTCCACGCGCCCGAATGGCGCGCTGACCTGGATCCCCTGGACCATCTGTTTGACCCGCCCGAACATCTCACGCGCGATCGCGACCCCCTCGGCGAGCGCCGCTTCCTTTCCTTTATCCTGCGCCTTCCGCATCCGCTGCAGCACGTCCTCGGGGACGGAGACGCCCGGCACCTCGTTCGCGAGGAACTCGGCATTGCGCAATGAGATCAACGGCCAGATCCCCGCGACGATGGGCGTCTTGAATTGCTCGACCTGCTTGAGGAACGCCTCGAGCTGGCGCGCATCGAACACTGGCTGGGTGACCGCGAACTCCGCGCCGGCATCGACCTTCCACGCAAAGCGAGACAGCTCCCGGTCCTTGTCGCTCGCGCCGGGATTCACGCCCACGCCGATCGCCCATTGCGTCGCGCCGCCGAGCGGGTTGTTGCCCGGGTCGAGCCCCTGATTGAGCCGATACACGAGATTGGTCAGCCCGATCGAGTCGATGTCGAAGACGGCGGTCGCCTCGGGGTAGGGCCCCATCTTGGGCGGGTCGCCGGTGATGATCAGGATGTTGCGCAATCCCGCGGCATGCGCGCCGATGATATCCGAGAGCATGCCCAACAGATTGCGGTCGCGGCAACAGTAGTGAATCACCGTCTCGATCCCCACCTCCCGCTCGATGAGGATGGCCGACGGCAGCACACCCATGCGCGACTGTGCGCGCGGCCCGTCGGGCACGTTCACGGCATCCACGCCCGCGGCCTTGAGCGCGCGGCACTGCGCGAGCATGGAGCTCGGATCGATCCCCTTGGGCGGGACGATTTCGACGCTGGTGACGAGCTCGCCGCGCGCGAGCTTGGCGCCCCAGCGCGAGCGCTCGGCGAGCGGCACGGGTGTCACCCCCGCGGGCGCCTGCACCTGCGCGCGCGACACGACCACGCTGGGCTGGCGCGGCACGACACTCGCGACGTAGTCGCGGATCTTCTTGATGTGGTCGGGCGTCGAGCCGCAGCAGCCGCCCACGAACCGCGCCCCGGCCTCGATCATGCGGCGCGCGTAGCTCGCCATGTATTCGGGGGAGGCGAGATAGATCTTGCGGTCACCGACGTCCTTGGGCAGTCCGGCGTTCGGCTGTCCCGAAATCGGCCTGTCGGTCGCCTTCACCATTTTTTCGACCGCCTCGAGCACGCCGGCCGGCCCGACGGAACAGTTCACGCCGATGACGTCCGCGCCCCAGGCCGCGAGCTGCTTGGTGAACGTCTCGGGATCGGTGCCGTAATACGTGAGGCCGTCCGTGCCGATCGTCATTTGACACACGACCGGCAGATCGGACGCTGCGCGCACGGCGCGGAGCGCCGCGTGGATTTCGTCCATGTCGCTGAACGTCTCGAGGATCAAGCCGTCCACCCCACCCGCGAGCAACCCCTTGATCTGAACCGCGAAGCACGCCTCGGCTTCCGCTTGCGAGGTCGGTCCGAACGGTTCGATGCGGATGCCGAGTGGCCCGATCGCGCCCAGAACGCTCGCGCGTCCCCCCGAGGCGGATCGAGCCAGCTCGGCAGCCGCTGTGTTGATTTTTTCGGTGTCCTCGGCGAGGCCATAGCTGCTCAGCTTGAGCGGATTGGCCCCGAAGGTGTTGGTCTCGAGGATCTCCGCGCCCGCGCGCACGTACTCGGCGTGCACCTCCTGCACCAGGCGCGGCTGCTTCAGGTTGAGCTCGTCGTAGCAGACGTTGAGAAAGAACCCCTTGCCGTACAGCATGGTCCCCATGGCCCCGTCAAAGACGTGGACACGGCCGTCGGCTAGGAGATCGCGGAATGTCGGCAGGGGAGAACCTCGGCCTTTTAGCGGTTTGTTTTACGTGGCCGCAATACGCCTCAAATCGCCACGACAACCAGTTGTCTTGGCTCAACGTAGCGACCCTGGAAAATAATCGCCAGGGTCGCGCGTACTCTTAGGGAACATGAGCGTGGCTGGCTATTTCGCATGGCAGCGAGCGCATGTCCGGTGATCAATGACCGATGATCCGGGTCATTGGTCAGTAGTCATTTGATCATTGGACATTCGCGGTTCCCCGTTGGAAATTCCGGCATGCCCAACCTCGGCATCTACCACCCGGTCGTCGTGCATTTCGCGGTCGCGCTGCTCATCGCGGGTGCGCTGTTCCGCTGGATCTCGCTGTCCGGACGCGCGGCGTTCACTGGTCCTGCCGCTGCCGTTCTGCTGCTGGTCGGCACCCTGTCAGCCGCGGCGGCCGTCAAGTCGGGAGTCGATGCACACGGTCCCGCCGAGCGCATTCCCGGCGCGCGCCAGGCTGTCCAGGATCATGAACAGGCGGGAATCTGGGCCAGGAACGTGTTCCTCGTCGTGGCCGTGCTCGAATTGCTCGCGCTCGCCACACGCCGGCGCCGTGTGAACATCGCCCGGGGCGCGCTGTGGGGGTCCGCGATCGTCAGCGTCTTCGGGGTCGCCGCATTGTACAAGGCCGGCGATCAGGGCGGCGATCTGGTGTACCGCTACGCGGGCGGTGTGGGAACCCGCTTCAGCGACACGGCCGACGTGAACCGTTTGTATCTCGCCGCCCTCTATCAGAAAGCCCAGCAGGCGCGGGCGCAGCACGACAGCGCACAGGCCGCCGAGCTGTTCGGCGAGCTCGCGAAGCAGTACCCGAACGACACAACGGCGCGCTTCCTGTATATCGAGTCGCTCGTTCGCGAACGGCGTGACGGACGCGCCGCGCTCCGGGCGCTCGCCGATCTCCAGGTGCCGCCCGGGGACCGCCGGCTGCGCCTGCGTCATGGTTTCCTCAAGGTCGACGCGTTCGTCGCCACCGGTCGCACCGACTCCGCGCGCGCAACGTTGGAGCAGCTGGCGCGCGACTTCCCGGACGTGCAGCGCGTCAAGGACCGCCTCGCCGAACTCAAGTGAGCGATCTCCTCGCCGCCCGGTCGCAGATGGCGGTGTCGCTCGCGTTTCACATCATCTTCGCGATCATCGGGATCGCGATGCCCGTGCTCATGGTGATCGCGGAGCGGCGCTGGCAGCGCACGCGTGACCCGGTCTATCTCGATCTCGCCAAGCGCTGGGCCCGCGGCACCGCGATCCTGTTCGCGGTGGGCGCCGTGTCGGGTACCGTGCTGTCGTTCGAGCTCGGCCTGTTGTGGCCGCGCTTCATGGAGACCGCGGGGCCCCTGATCGGGATGCCGTTCTCGCTCGAAGGGTTCGCGTTTTTCACCGAAGCAATCTTCCTTGGCATCTACCTGTACGGCTGGGACAAGGTGTCGCCCCGCGCGCACCTGACCGCCGGGATCCTCGTCGCCGTCAGCGGTGCGCTTTCGGGAATCTTCGTCGTCATCGCCAACGCGTGGATGAACACTCCGACGGGCTATGTCATGGTCGATGGCGTGATGCGCGGCGTCGATCCGGTCCAAGCCATGCTCACACCCGCGGCGTTCCCGCAGGCGCTCCACATGACACTCGCGGCCTACGCGGCAACGGGACTCGCCGTGGCGGGCATTCATGCGCTGCTCCTCCTGAAGAATCGGACGAGCGCCTTCAATCGCGCGGCGCTGACCATCGGTTTGCTCGTCGGCGCCCCCGCGGCGATTCTGCAGCCGGTCTCGGGCGACATTGCGGCGCGCTACGTGGCGCGGCACCAGCCCGCGAAGCTTGCCGCGATGGAAGCGGTCTATACGACGCGGGCGGGTGCGCCGCTCAAAGTCATTCCGGGCGTCGAGATTCCCTATGCGTTGTCGCTCCTGGCTTTCCATGACCCGAACGCGGTCGTGAAAGGACTCGATTCGATCCCGCGCGCTGAATGGCCCAACGTAGGCGCCGTGCATATCTCGTTCAACGTGATGGTCCTGCTCGGGACCTACATGGCGCTGGTGAGCGTGTGGGCCGCCTGGCTCGTGCTCCGCAAGCGCGATCTCACAACCCGGCGACGCTTCCTGTGGGCGCTCGCGATCGCGACGCCCTGCGGCTTCATCGCGACGGAAGCTGGATGGATGGTGACCGAGCTGGGCCGCCAGCCATGGATCATCTACGGCATCATGAAAACCGCCGACGCCGTGACGCCGATGCCCGGGCTGATCGTGCCGTTCACCGCGATTACGCTGCTCTATTGCGCGCTGGGTGGGATCGTCACCTGGCTGCTGTATCGCCAGATCATTCGGAGCCCAGGAGCCTGATGATCCTGCTCTCCCACTGGATGGCCGGCATCATCCTGCTCGCGCTGACCGCGTACGTGGTGCTGGGCGGCGCCGATTTCGGCGGCGGCATCTGGGACTTGCTGGCCGATGGCCCACGCAAGGCGCGCCAGCGCCAGCTGATCGCGCGCGCGATCGGGCCGGTGTGGGAAGCGAATCACGTCTGGCTGATTCTCGCGATCGTGCTGCTGTTCACCTGCTTTCCCCGGGCATTCGCGCGGATCGCGATCGCGCTGCATGTGCCGTGGACGCTGATGCTGATCGGCATCGTGCTGCGTGGCTCGGCATTCGTGTTTCAGGTCTATGGCGGCGGCGGCGGACGCGTCTTCGCGCTCTCGAGCTTGATCACGCCAGTGCTGCTGGGCATGTGTGTGGGTGCGGTGGCAGCGGGAGCGATCGGCGCAGCGGCGGGGATCCCCGGCGAGAGCTTCTACGCCCTGTGGGTAGCGCCGTGGCTCACGTCGTTCTCGATCGCGGTCGGCCTGCTCACCTTGACCTGCTTCGCGTATCTCGCCGCGGTCTATCTGACGCTGGAAACAGAAGACCCCGAGCTGCAGACCGACTTTCGCCTGCGCGCGCTGCTCACGGGTGTCTGGGTGCTGGTGATGGCGGCGCTCGCGCTGGCAGTGGCGCCGCACCGCGACGTCATGGATCATCGGCTTGGCGCGCTCATGGGCGTCGCCGCAATCGCCTCGTTCTGGGCGCTGTGGCAGCGCCGTTATCGCCTGGCTCGAATCACCGCAGCGGCGCAGGTGGCGCTGATTCTGTGGGGGTGGGGGGTGGCGCAATATCCCTACATGCTGCCGCCGGATCTCACGATCGTGGGGGCCGCCGCGCCCAAGCGAACACTCGAGCTGGTGCTGATCGCGGTGGCGGCAGGGGCGGTCGTGCTGTTCCCCTCGCTCTATTACCTGTTCAAGATTTTCAAGAGCCGGCCGGAAGGGTCAACCGCCCGCTAGCACGCCCATCAGAATGTTTCTTCCGATCCACAACGCGAACCACGCCACAAGAGGACTGAGATCCATCGCCCCCAGCGGCGGTACGATTCGACGGATGGGCCCGACGATCCAATCGGTGAGAATGTAGGCCGGCCGAACCCATTTCGAATAGCGGAACATGCCGAACCAGGATGCGATGATCCGCACGACCAGCGCGAAGATCAGGACGTTGTATAACAGTTGAACGATCAGTCTGAACGTGCTGCGCGGGCCCCCCTGCGCCGCGTGCCGCGCCGTTTCCAACGTCGAGATCAACCAGCCCGAGAATGAAATCACCACGATGCCAAGCACGGCGGTGATCACGATCAGCCAGCCGCCCGCGTGCGTCGGATTGCCTCCCATGCGCACGATCCGCCGCTCGACCGGGCGAATGACGGGCTCGGTGACGGTGCGCATCCCGCGTCCCAGCGCGCTGAACGGTGAAACGCGGCGCGTGCGCACGAGCCAGGAGCACAGCGCGAGCAGGGCCGAGACCGCGACGACCCCAAAGACGACATAGCGAAGCACGGCGTGAGCCTCAGGCATGGCGTAATTTAATCGAATGCGACGCTATCTCTTTTTCGTGATCCTGGCATTAGTCCAGGCCTGTGCCGCGCGTGCGCCGCGAGCGCGGGTCGTGCTCATCTCCGTGGATGGACTCTGGGCCCGTGATCTGCAGCGCGCCGAGTCGGCGGGCGTCCGGTTGCCGACGCTGGATTCGCTCCGACGGTCCGGGGAGCTGGCCGCGGGCGTGATCGGCTCGTTTCCAAGCGTGACGTACCCATCGCACACAACGATGATCACGGGCGTCCCCCCCGCGCGTCATGGCGTTTACGCGAACGGGATCTTCTCCGATCCCAGCGAGCGCCGGGCGTTCAATCCCTCGTACTGGGAGCGATCGGAAATTCGGGTCCCAACGATCTTCGATGCCGCCGCCCGGGCCGGCCTGAGCGTGGCGGCGGTCTTTTGGCCCGTGACCGCGCACGATCCCAGCATCCGTTACAACATTCCTGACGCGTGGGACCCGCGGCCGGGCGCTCCCTCGCAGCTCGCGGCGCTGCGGTACCTGGGCACACCGTGGCTGCTCGATTCCATCGGAGCCCCTGCAGCCGGCGAGCCCAACGACTCGATGCGCGCCGCCTGGACCGCGGCCATCATCCGGCGCTGGAACCCCGACTTCATCGCGCTCCATCTGATCGACCTGGATCACTTCAAGCACGAATACGGCATCTGGAGCGACTCGGCGCGCGGGGCGCTGCGCGCCCGCGATCGTGACATCAGCGTGGTACTCGCTGCCGTTGCGGCGACCGAAGCAGGACGCCAAACGACGGTGATCGTGACCTCCGACCACGGGTTCCTCGATTACTCGCATCGCCTGCGGCCCGGAGTCCTGCTCTCGCGCGCCGGGTTAGTCACGGTGGACACCGCGGCGACACCACCGGTGCGGGCATGGCAGGCCGGTGTGCAGGTCAATGGCGGCAGCGTGATGATTCTGCCGCGCGACTCGACCGACCCCGCACTGGCCGCGCGAATTCGCGCGGCGATTCCCGACACGTTGGTGGGACCAGGAAAGCCGATTCGAGCGGTATTGCCGCGCGACACGATCGCCGTACTCGGCGGCGACCCTCGCGCTCTCTGGGCGCTCGACTTGAACGAGGGGTTCTACGCGATCAGCGGCTACGCGGGCGCACTGCTGTCGGCTTCGCGCGGCGGTGGGCACGGCTACGATCAGCGCCGGCAGGAGCTGCACGCGTTCTTCCTCATGACCGGACCCGGTGTTCCGCGTGGCAGACCTCGGCCGCTGATGCGTCAGACTGAGATAGCCGGAATTGTGGCTCGGATTCTCGGCCTGTCTGGCTTCTAGGCCCGTTTGCGTGCGTACGTCCCCATCAATTGGGCCTCGGCGAGGACCTGACCGCGCATGGCGCGTTCGACGTCGGCTTTCGACGCCCCTGCCGGCAGGTCCAGGCGCCCCCGCAGCGCAGACAGCTTGAAGAAATAGCGATGCGGCTTGCCGGGCGGGGGACATGGCCCTCCGTACCTCGTCGTGCGAAAGTCGTTCCGGCCTTGCAGCCCGCCGCCCGCGTCCCCCTCACGCAGCTCGGTCACATTGGAGGGCAGATTGTACAGCACCCAGTGCACCCACATCCCTGCGGGCGCGTCGGGGTCGTCGCAGATGAGCGCGAAGGCCGCCGTCTCAGGCGGGGCGTCGCGCCAGGACAGGGCGGGGGACACGTCGGCCCCATCGCAGGTGTGCTTTGCGGGGATGTCCTGGCCCTGCGCAAAAGCCGCAGAGGTGAGCTTCATTTCACACCGTACGCCGCGGCGACGATGCGTTCCTGCTCGGCCTTGTGCGCGGCCGGATATCCCTCGGCGGGACTCGAGCGCTCGGGCCGGGAAACGTCAGTCAGCGTGACCGACGGCGGAAGCACTTCACGGATCTTGGGAAGCACGAACTTGCGGGCGCCCATGTTGCGCGGCTCCTCCTGCACCCACACCACTTCCTTCAGATTCGGGTAGCGACGCACATACTCGCCGATTTCCGCGGCGGGGCACGGATACAGCAGCTCGATGCGGCCGATCTTCACGTTCGGCATATCGGACCGCAATGGCGACGCCACGACGTCGTAATAGATCTTGCCGCTGCAGAGCAGCAGACGGCTCACCCGCTCCGGCCAGGTCCGGTCCCGGTCCCATAGCACCGTCCTGAACTTCCCGAGCACGAGGTCGTCGAGCTGCGACGCTGCCGCCGGAAGTCGCAACAAGCTCTTGGGCGTCATCACGACGAGCGGCCGGATCTCCTGATGAAGCGCCTGGCGCCGCAGCAGATGGAAGTACTGCGCCGGCGTGGTGCAGTTGGCTACCCGAATGTTGCCTTCGGCGCCGAGCGCCAGGAACCGCTCGAGCCGCGCGCTGGAATGCTCGGGTCCCTGGCCTTCGTACCCATGCGGCAGGAGCAGCGTCAGGCGCGAGGTCTCGCCCCATTTCGCGAGCCCGGCGATCAGGAACTGGTCGATCACCACCTCGGCACCGTTGGCGAAATCGCCGAACTGCGCCTCCCACAGCACGAGCGTTTCCGGCGACTCCACGGCGTAGCCGTACTCGAAACCGAGGCAGGCGTACTCGGACAACGGGCTGTTGTAGAGCTCGAACGGGACCTGGGCGCCGGCGAGATGTTGAATCGGCGTGTGGGCCTGGCCGGTGCGCGCGTCGTGCAGCACCAGGTGCCGCTGGCTGAACGTGCCGCGCTCGGTGTCCTGCCCGGTCAAGCGGATCGGCGTGCCGTCGATCAGGAGCGAAGCAAAGGCGAGCGACTCGGCGTGCGCCCATTCGATGCCGTCGGGAGACTTGAGCGCGTCCCGGCGCTTCTCGAGCTGCTTCTGAAGCTTGGGATGCATCGTGAAGCCGTCCGGCACCGCCAGCAGCTCGTCATTCAGCTTGAGCAGCACGTCGGCCGGGACTGCCGTCTTCGGCTCGGGCGCCGTCTTGGGCGTGATGCGTTGGGTGTCTTCAGTGCGCTGGCCCGATTTGACTTTCTGCTGGATCTCGGCCAGCCGCTGGTACGCCGCTTCGAGATCGGCTTCGGCCTGCGCGGCGTCGATGATGCCTTCGCTCGCGAGCTTGGCCGCGTACTTCTGACGGACCGAGGGCGTGTTCTTGATGCGTTCGTACATCATCGGCTGCGTGTAGGCAGGCTCGTCGGCCTCGTTGTGTCCATAGCGTCGATAGCCGACGAGATCGATGACCACATCCCCGTGGAACTTCTCACGGTACATCATCGCGAGCCGCACGGCGGCAAGACACGCTTCCGGGTCGTCGGCGTTCACGTGCACGATCGGTGCGTCGAACCCCTTGGCGAGATCGCTCGAGTAGTCGGTTGAGCGCCCGTCGCGCGGATCGGTGGTGAAGCCGATCTGATTGTTCAGAATCAGATGACTCGTGCCGCCGGTCGTATAGCCGCGGAGCCGCGCCAGATTGAACGTTTCGGCCACGACGCCCTGGCCGGCGAACGCGGCATCACCGTGCAGCAGCACCGGCAGCGCGAGGGTGTAGTCGTGCCGGGCGTCCGGCGACTTCCGGTCAGTCTGGTCGGCGCGCGCGCGTCCTTCCACGACCGGATTGACCGCCTCGAGGTGGCTCGGATTGGGCGAGAGCGTGACCGCGACGTCCTTCCCCGTGGTGGTGCGGTATACGCCCTCGGCGCCATGGTGGTATTTCACGTCGCCCGTGCCGGCGGTCCCGCCCTCCGATTCCGCCGTCTCTTCGCGGCGCCCACCCTCGAACTCGGCCAGGATGGTCTCGTACGGGACATTCACGACGTGCGCGAGCACGTTGAGTCGGCCCCGGTGCGCCATGCCGATCGTGGTCTTGCGCGTGCCGTGCGCGCCCGCGAGCTCGATCGTGAAGTCGAGCATCGGGACCGTCATGTCGAGC
>DASTDR010000190.1:0-3145 GCA_035710265.1 Gemmatimonadales bacterium
GCCACAGCAGGCTGTGGTTCACGTGTCCGCCTGCGTTCTGGCGCACGGTCGTGCGGATTTCCTTTGGAACCTTGCTCAAGTTGAGCAACAGCCAGATCGCCGTGCGTCCCTGCAGTTCGGGGAACTTCTGCAGCGCCGCGTTCAGCTTCTCCACGTACGACGCGTGATGCTTGTCGTGATGGAGCATCATCGTGCGTGCGTCAATGGTCGGCTCGAGGGCCGCATAGCCGTAGGGCAGCGGCGGCAGCAGATGCTTCGCAGGAGCAGGCTCGCGCCGGGTGAGCACCTCGGCAGGCCGGGGCATCACGTTCGTGATCATTCGGTTCTCCTTCAACTCAAGCTGAGTGCGCGAGTACGCGCCATGTCCGCGGGGTTGCCTTGTTGAATATCTGCCTCGACCCGTCGCAGAAGCGGATGGTGACTTCGTAGCGTCTGGTCGATCCCGCCGCTTTTTCGCGGCTCTCCCATACCGACTCGATTACGCCGCACTCGGCGCACATTGTTCCGGCCGGAACGTCGTTGACCGCTGGCTGGATCGGCATCCGCGACGACCCGGTGAGGGTGGCGCGGTCCGACGCCTGCAATCCACATCGGCAAGAGCGGATATTGATCGACTTCGGCTCGCATGTTGACCTCTCTGCGGTCTGGCTGTTTCGAACGACGCTCATGCCGATGTCGCCTTCATTGGAAGGCCGAGCTTCGCAGCATGCGATCTGCACACCACTTCGAGATCTCGTAGACAGCTTCGTTGCAGGACCGGGCGCAGTCGGTACGGTGGCGCACACGAAGCCGACTTCCGCGCACTGGGTGCACCAGCGCACAGACCGCGTGCGGCCTGACCAGTACCCTGGGTCTCAAGGCAAATGGTGAATCGAGGTGGGCATCTGTTCCGTCATTCCAGGACGGACACCGCGATCCCATCCTTTACCTCAACCTCACTCGAAGGAGAAAGTCATGACCAACATCGTCTACATCGTCGGCGCGATCGTCATCGTCGTCGCTGTCCTGTCGTTTTTCGGTTTGCGCTGAAGCGTTAAGTAGCACCAGGGATCGCGGATAGCAATCGCCGGAAACGATCTCGTCGCCGTTCAGCAGTGCCTCGAAGCGGTGCCCTCGAGGATGGCGGGGCCAAGGGATACCCCTTCGCTCGACCGAATGGGGAACCTCCGCCTCGTAAGAGGCGGGGGATGGTCGGCTCGATATGCTTCTCCCCTTTACTCGAGGTTGAGCGGGCGACCGGGCTCCGCGGCGATCGTCAGGCCGACCGCGGTTGCGGCAACCAGCATCCTCCAAAGTATTCGTGCTACCCCGCGCGCGCTCAGACGTCCGGCAGATCATGGCGCCGACAGGAACGCAAGGGTGTTCGCGGAGCACGGCTCAGGACTTGCCAAAGCGCGCCTTCGCTTGGTTCACACGACAGCCCCTGGTGCGAACCGACGCTCTGCCCACGCCGGGCGTCCGTTCATGCGGCGGGATCGCCGTTCGATCGGGAGCGCAGCAGGCGGCTCAAGACGAATCCAACCGCTAACGCGATCCCGAGCGACGCCACGGGGTGCTCGCGCACGGACCCCCGGCACGCGTCCATCACGCGCCCCTCTACGCCCTTCAGCTGCTCGCCCTTCGCTCCAAGGGTGTTGACCACCTGCGTGGCCGCACCCGCGATCTTGTCGACGGCCTCGTGGGCGCTGGACGCTAATCGGTCGATTGCGGGACGCGCCGCATCGAACCCTCTGTCCATCGCGGGATGCGGCCCCGCGCTTGCATCATCGATGGCACGCGTCAAGTTTCGAGATCCTTCCATTGCTCTCTCTCCTTCATCGAATCGTTGAGGGGCGATCGGGACGACTTGCCGTGAGGCGTTGGATCGTCCACGACCGGTCTAGCGCATGAAGAAATAGATGATCACCAGCACGAACAGCGGAACCCCGAGCACTCAACCAAGCAGGTACTTGCCCATGACGCTTCTCCTAGACAACAAATGAAATGGAAGTCCCGCCGTTCCGCATGGGATTCGTCCAGTAATCCAGGTGGTGACGTTCGCGTGCAGCTCACAGTCAGCGGGGCCGATGCGCGGCTTGATAGAGCGGCGTGACGGTCGGCAACAGCGACTCGATCTCTCGGACGCGACTTGCGTCTGCCGGGTGGCTACTCAGGAACTCGGGTGGGTGCTCGCCCTTGCTGGCGCCGGTCATTTTTTGCCACAACGTCACCCCGGCTCGCGGGTCATAGCCCGCCCGTGCCGCAAGCTCCAGACCGATGCGGTCGGCTTCGCTCTCGTCGGAGCGGCTGAACTGGGTAGCGATCAAGGCCTCGTAACCGGCATTCGCAAGCCCGGCCGAGCCTTCGCCGAGGCCGAACAGTGCGGCACCAATGCCGATCGCAGTCTGCGAGGCGATCGCCTGCGACAAGTGCTCGCGGGAGTGCTCGCGCAGCGCATGCGCGATCTCGTGCCCCATCACGATCGCGATCTCGTCGTCGGTCAGACGGAGCTGGTTGATCAGCCCGCTGTAGAACATGATCTTCCCGCCGGGCATGCAGAACGCGTTGAGCTGGTCGCTGTTCAGGACGTTCACTTCCCAGTTCCACCTTGGCGCGTCGGGGCGGAATACTGCGGTCTGCGGTGTGATGCGGCTTGCCACCGTGCGGACGCGCTGGAGCATCGCGGGATCCCGGTTCAAAGCGCCTTGGCGTGCTGCGTCCGCCTTCAGCTTGGCGTAGCTCTGCGCGGCCATTTCGTCGAGCTGCGCCGACGACACGAGCAGCAGCTGAGAGCGGTCGGCGCCGACCGCGCCGCCTTCGGTGGTGGTCGCGCAGCCGCTGAGCGTCCCCAGCCACGAGACGAGCAATATCGTCGCGAGGAGTCGAAAAGTAGACATCAAATCTCCTGGTGCAATTGGTTGCGCTCCCGTTTCGACACGGACGCGCGGCTCCACCGGGGTCTCCGGTCAAGCGACGGCGTCAGAGGCGGCCTGCGGCCAGCATGACGAGCAGCACCACCGCCACGACCCCGATTACACCGCTCGGTGCGTAACCCCAGCTCCTGCTGTGCGGCCAGCTCGGAAGTGCACCGAGCAGGGCGAGAACCACTACGATCAAGAGGATCGTTCCCAATGTCATTTCGCTTCTCCTTGTGTTGCCGTCCGCG
>DASTDR010000191.1:0-5116 GCA_035710265.1 Gemmatimonadales bacterium
CGCCGCCGAGCAGGGTCTGCGCCCGCGCGAAAATCGCTTCCGGCTCACTCATGCGCCCCGGCCGCTCGCTCGGCCCTTCGGCGAGCGCGCCGATCTCGGGCCCGATGAATTGCCAGCCCCGCCCGGTGAGGGTCGCGATGTTCTCGCGGGTCGCCGGATTTGCGTACATGTCGTCGTTCATCGCCGGCGCCGCCAGAATGGGGCGCGATCCGCGCGCGAGCAGCAGCGCGGTCAGCACGTCGTCGGCCATTCCCAGCGCCGCGCGCGCGAGCAGATGCGCGGTCGCGGGCGCCACGATGACGAGATCGGGATCCTTGGCCAGATCGACGTGCGCCAGCGCCCGGCCCGGGTCCCACAGCGAGGTGAGCACGGGGCGTCCGGTGAGCGCTTCGAATGTCACGGGACGGATGAATTCGGCGGCCGCGGCGGTCATCACGACGTCCACCGTCACGTTCGCTTCCGTCAGTCGGCGTGCCAGGGTGCAGCTCTTGTAGCAGGCGATGCCGCCTGACACCCCGAGCACAACGTGCATCAGGCTTCCTGCTGGCGCCGCCGCCGCACGAGGCGGTACTTGAGGCCGCCGCGCACCAACTCGTCGAAGGCGCGCGTGGTGAGCTTCTCTTCCCAGTCCACGGAACGGTCGCGGGGAAAATCGTTCACGTAACGCGCGAACTTCGCGGCCACGAGGACCCCGAGGTACTTGTTCTGCGTCTGTCCTGCGACTTCGGCCGGTGTCACAATTCTCACGTTGCCTTCGCTTTCTTGTTCATTTTGAACTGTAAGATCTCAACCTGTCGCTGCAGGTGTGAGGACATTCGTTGCAGCTGCGCGCTCAGATCGACATTCCTGACGGTGCGCAGCGACTCCGCATCGATGATCTGCTCGACCTCCGCCACCGCGACTCTGAGCTCGTCATTGATGACAACGTAATCGAATGACGTCGCTTCGCGTAACTCCGTGGTCGCCAACTCGACCCGGTTGCGCAGCGATTCCAGCGATTCGCTCTTGCGCCGCTTGAGCCGTTGCAGCAGCGCCGTCGGCGTCGGTGGCAGCACGAAGATGCCGATGGACTGCGGCGCCGGAAATGCCTGCCGGACCTGGCGCGCGCCCTGAATCTCGATGTCGAGCAGCACGTGCCGGCCGAGGTCGTGAATCCGTTTGACTTCGCTCCGCAGCGTGCCGTACCACTCCCCCGCGTAGCGCGCACACTCGAGAAACGCGTCTCTGTTCTTCAGTTCCTCGAACTGCGCCATCGTGAGAAAGTGGTAGTCTTTCCCGTCTCGCTCACCCGGCCTCGGCTTGCGTGTCGTCGCCGAGACTGAGAACGCGACGTCGTTCCGGCGTTTCACCAGCCGCTGCGCGATCGTCGTCTTGCCCGCACCCGACGGAGCCGATAACACCACGACGAACGGCGAGAACTTCACTCCAGATTCTCCAGCTGCTCCCTGAACTTCTCGAGGTCCCCTTTCATCGCGATCACGGTCTGCGTGATGCGCGCGTCGTTCGCCTTCGATCCCATCGTGTTCGTCTCGCGGAGCAGCTCCTGCGCCAGAAACCCGAGCTGCTTCCCGACCGCCTGATCCGACGCCAGCGCGGCGCGCGCCGCCGCGATATGCGCGCGGAACCGCACCAGCTCTTCGGTGATGTCCACCTTGTCGGCGAGCAGCGCGATCTCGAGCGCGAGCCGCTGCTCGTCTACGGTGGCGCTCGCGGTCAGCTGCTGCACGGTCTGCTTCAGCCGCTCGTGCTCCGCCTTGAGCCGGGCCGGTGCCTGCGCTTCGATCACCCGCGCCCCGGCCTCGAGCGCGTCGAGCCGCGCAAGCAGCTCGACCGCGAGCGCTGCTCCTTCCTTCTTCCGCATCGCCACGACGTCGCGCGCCGCCCGTTCGACGACCGGCCGCACCTCCGACCACGGAACCGGCTCGCCGGCGGCGTCGCCGTTAGCGGATGTCAGCACTTCCGGGTGGCGCGCCACAAACGCCAGGTCCAGCGTGCCCTTCAGCTTCAGCTTCTTCTTGAGCTGCTGCGCGGCCGCCAGCACCTGCTTGGCGCGCACCAGATCGACGGTCACGGCGCGCTCCAGCGGCGCATCGACCCACCGCGCGGTCACGGCCACGTGCCCGCGCTCCAGCAATTGCCGCAGCCCCTCGCGTATCTCGATCTCCAGCCCCGCGAGCTCCACCGGCAGCTTCAGCTGTGGATTGAAATAGCGGTGATTGACGGTGCGGATCTCGACTCGCAATCGCCTGCTCGAGACTCGATCTTCGGCCGAGCCGAAGCCTGTCATGCTGCGCGGCACAGGGTCCTAAATGTAGCCGCGGCCGGGCTAATTAGTGAAATACCAGCGCGCGCCCCAGGACTGGACGGCTTTGGGGTACCCCAAGCCCTGCACATAGCTCGCGCGCATGAGGTTGGCGTTGCGCATCATCCAGAACAGCGTGACGCCCGCGAGCTGCATCTGGATGTTGGTATCGACGAAGCTCGATCCGGTCATGGACCGGCCGACGCCCAGCGAATCGATCCCCCCCAGATCCCAGCGGCTCCACGACTCCATCGCCACCTCGCCGCGGAGCGCGAAAATGCCGCTCTTGAACACGCGCCAGAATTTCGATTGGAACGTGGCCGACACGCGCGAGTGATGGGGCGGCTCGAAATCCGCGCCCCCCACAATGGGGTCGAAGTACCACCCGGAGAGGTGGAGCCCGTGCAGCACCTGCACACTGCCGCGCACGGCGATGAATTCCGTGAACGGGCTCACATGGAGCGAATCGATTGCAATGATCCCGCCCCCAAAATCGAGCGGGGCGAACGGATCGCGACGGCCGCGTCCCACCTCGAGCGAGATGCGTGGCCGCTCGAACCCAACCCAGGCCGCCAGGTCGAGCGGCTCCTGCAGGTCGTCGGTCGTGACGAAGGCCGACTGCACGTCCTTCTGCCAGGTGGCTTCGGCCCGTGCCGAGAATCCCCACGGCAGCCGCAGTCCCGCGGTGCCGTACGAGCGGACGCCCTGGCGCCCGTCCGCGTACAGTGATTGGCGGAACCAGCCCGCGAGCGTGAGCGGGACGAACCCCGCGGTCCACCCGGCGCGCGCTTCGAGCTGGCTGGGCATGCCCCCCGCCCCGCCGCGAACCATGGCCTGGAGCGTCGCGCGGCGTCCGGTGAGGCTCGCTTCGAGCGCACCGCTGGAGACGGCGCGGTCTCCCACGAGCGTGTCGTTCGTCAGGGCGCTCGACGTGAGCGTGGTGGTGACGCGCCAACCGAGCCCGTCGCCGCGCTGCGCGACGAAGAAGCGGAGCACGCGATCGAGCCGGTTCTGGCGCCACCCCACCACGTACGTGACGGGACCGTCGGACAGCGCGCTGCGTTTCCAACTCGACGTGAACAGCGCGAACGACGCGCCCATCCGGCCGCCCGGCGGGACGTACTCCGCTTTCAGGAGAAAGTCGGTCGTGCCGAACGGCGTCGTCGTGGTCGACTGCGGACCCGGGCCAATCGAGCTCCAGTCGGCGATCAGGGAAACGCCGAATCCCGACCGGGCCCGTTTGGAGTACCCGGCGCGATAGCCGGCGATGTCCTGCCGGCCCGTCATGATGCCGATCTGCGTGCGCGGGTTCGTAGACCGGTACGTCAGGCTGACGAGATAGACCTGTAACGCGCCGGGCATCACGAGCACATCGACGCGCTCGTACGCCGCGAGCGAGATTCGGGCGGGATCGACATAGATCGAGTCGCGGCCCAGCGGCAGATACGGCACGCCGTCCACGTAGATCTCGAAGCTGGCCGGTCCACGGCCGCCGTACAACGCGATCTCGCTTTGCCCGTACCAGCCGCCGCGGACGACGAACACGCCGGGGATGTGATTGAGCAGATCGCTCAACGTCTGGGAGCTCAGGAGCAGCAGCGAATCTTCGGTGAACGTGTAGCGGGCGCCGCGCGGCAACGGACCCGGCGCGATGACGGGCGCGAATGTCGGCAGGAGCGCTTCGGCCGTGTCCGGCTTGGGGGCGGTGGAGTCGCCGACCTGCTGCACCGCTGCCGTCGTGTCGCGCCGGGTCGTATCAGCTTGCGCGGCGAGGCTCGGGGCGAGCACCAGCGTCGCGAGCATCGCGAGCAGGACTGCCCGAATCAAGCGCCCGCGCGTTTGAGCAAGAACTCCGTGAACAGCCGCACGCCGACGGCCGTCGGACCCTTGGCGTGACTCACACCCTCGCTCTCGAGATATGCCGTGCCGGCGATATCGAGGTGCACCCACGGGAAGCCGTCCACGAACTCGCGCAGGAACCAGGCGCCGGCGATCGTGCCGGCGGCGCGCCCGCCCGAATTCTTGACGTCGGCGACGTCCGATTTGAGCAGGTCGCGGTACTCGTCCCACAACGGCAGCGGCCAGCAACGCTCGCCCGCGCGCTCCCCCGCATCCCGCACCTCGGAGAGCAGCGCTTCATCGTTGCCGAGCATGCCGATCGCCTGGTGGCCAAGCGCAATGACGACCGCGCCCGTGAGTGTCGCGGCATCGATCGCCGCGGCGGGCTTGTAGCGACGCGCGTACGAGAGCGCATCGCTCAGAATCAGGCGGCCTTCGGCGTCGGTGTTGATGATCTCGATCGTCTTGCCGTAATGGCTCTTCACGACGTCGCCGGGCTTGACCGCCGTCCCGGAAGGGAGGTTTTCGGTCGCGGGAATGAGGCCGACGACGTTGATCTTGGGCTTCAGCCGCCCAATCACGTCGAAGGTCCCGAGCACGGCGGTGGCGCCCGACTTGTCGAACTTCATGTCTTCCATGTTCGCGGCGGGCTTGATGGAGATCCCGCCCGAGTCGAACGTCACCCCTTTCCCGACGAGCACCACCGGTGCTCCGCTGCCGCCCTGGTACTCGAGCACGATGAACCGGGGCTCCTCCGCACTTCCCTGCGCCACCGCCAGGAGCGCGCCCATCCCTTCCTTCTTTATCTGCGCTTTATCGAGGATCGTGACTTCGAACCCATGGGTTGTTGCCAGCTAGCGGGCGTGCTCGGCGAGATAGGTGGGCGTGCACAAGTTGCCCGGCTGCATTTGGAGATTGCGAGTAAAGAGGTATCCTGCGGCCATCGCGTCCCCGATGCGCCTTCCCGCTTCCGCT
>DASTDR010000192.1:0-7310 GCA_035710265.1 Gemmatimonadales bacterium
GGCGCTCGGGGTTCGCGAGCAGCTCGTTGACGCCGCCGGCGACGGCGGCGGGATCATCGGGATCCACGAGGATGCCCGTTTCGCCCTCGCGCACCGCGTCGGGCACGCCGCCCGAGCGGCCGCCGACCACGGCAAGCCCGCATGCCGATGCCTCGACGAGCGAGATGCCGAACCCCTCGACCAGCAGATCGTGCCGGCGCGACGCGCCGACATAGAGATCGGCCGCGTTGTACAGCGCCGGCAAATCGTCGTCCGGCACGCCGGCGAGAAACCGCACCGCCTCACCCAGGCCGAGGTCTCGGTGCAGCTGCTGGAGCTGAGGCAAGCGATCGCCCACGCCGGCGATCGCGTACCGGGCCCCGGGATGGGCTGCGCGGATCGCGGGCAGCGCTTTCATGACCGTGTCGACGCCTTTGTGCCACTCGAGTCGCGCGACCGTGAGCAGCCACGGTCCGCCATGCAATCCGTATTTGTTGCGGACCGCGGTCGTATCCACGCCGGGACGGAAATAGCCGGGCGTAGTGCCAAGCGGGACCCGTTCGATCGGAACGTCACGCTCGAGCATGGCGAGCACGCGACGCGCCTGATCCGCCGTCCAGTGACTGATGGCGACCAGCACCGCCGCCCGGCCGAGAATTCCACCGGCGGTGCCCCGTTTGAAGCGGCTGCGGCGGATTTTTTCCTCGATCAGCAGTAGCTCAGTGCCGTAGACGATGATCCCGTACGGAATATGGAGCCAGCGCGCCGGATACCCGGCCGGCTTGAGCTCGGCGCACCAGACGAAACCGGGATGCCATCGTTTGGCGAGCCGTCGCGCGCGCCAGGTCCACCGCGCGAGGCCCTGAATCGTGCGCAGGCGCGTCGCGCGTATGCCGACTCGATCGATGAGCTGCGGAAAACGGGCGTCGCTGGCGGCGCTGCCCTCGTACATGCCGGTCGAGACGACCAGGGAGCGGGCCGGGTACCGGAGCGCGAGCTCGCCCATCATGCGGGCGATGCCGCCGCCGTGCGGCGGAAAATTGAACGCTAGGAGGAGACTTGTGATTCGATGTCCCGCAGGTCGCGGATCACCCGGTCCCAGTTGTAGTAGGTCTCGATCGCCTTGCGGCCGGACTGGCCCAACCGGCGCGCGAGCAACTGATCGCCGAGCAGCCGCTTGAGCGCACCGGCGACGGCGTCCGGATCATCGGGATTCACGACGAGGCCGGTCTCACCGTCGCGCACCGCTTCGGCCAACCCGCCCGACTGGCCGGCGATCACGGGGACGCCGCACGCGCTCGCTTCCGCCAGCGCGACCCCGAACCCTTCCACTCGGGAGCCATCGGCGCGGCGCGAGACACCGACATACGCGGTTGCCAGGTTGAACACCGCCGGCAGCTCGGCCTCGGGGACGTTGCCGACGAAGCGCACGTGCTCGGCGATCTTCAGCTCTTTGGCGAGCTTCTGGTATTCCTTGCGCTTCTTGCCGCTGCCGACAACCAGATAGTTCAGGTCGAGCCCGTCGTGGCGAACCTGGGCGACCGCGCGCAGCGCCGTGTCGACGCCCTTGTACGGCTCGAGCCGCGCCACCGTCAGCGCCCAGGCGCCGCCGTTCACGTTGTAGCGCGCGCGCACCGCGTGCGTGTCGATGCCCGGGCGGAATTGCTCGGGATCCGTACCCAGCGGGACCACGCGCACGCGCTCGGCGAGCGGATCGAGACCCAGCTCGCGCAGGACTTTCTGCGCCTGCTCGCGGGTCCACTGGCTGTTCGCCACCACGGCCACCGCCGAGCCGAGCAGCGCTTTGGCTGTTTTGCGCGCGAACCGCGAATGATGGATCGCATGCAGCTCTTTCAGGACATCGCCACCGTGGACGAACACGCCGTACCGCGTGCCGACGCGCTCATGCATCCATTTGGCCGGATACGTGCAGGGCCGGATCGAATCACACCAGGCGAACCGCGGCTTGTGCTGGCGCGCGAGGCTCGCGACGCGCCGCGACCAGAACAAGAGGCCCGCGAGGTTGCGGAGCGCCTTGCTGGGAACGGGGAGGCGATCGACCACCGCGCCGCTGAATCGGACGTCGGAATCGAGCGAATCACGATGCTGTCCGGTGGACACGAGCAACTCGCCGCGCGGATAGCGGCGCGTCAATTCGCCCATCATGCGGGCGATGCCCGTTTGCATCGGCGGAAATTCGCCGGTCAGCAGGAAGGTCTTAGCCAACGCGTTGTTTCTCCCAGAGAAAAGCATACTTGAAGAAGACCGATGCCGCACTCATCCCGGCATGAATCACCCCCAGCCGGCCGTCGAGGAAGCTCCCATGCAGGACATAGTCGCGCAGAAACCGGAACGCGGGCCTGAGCGCGAGGTCGCTGAACGACGCGCGCCGTCCCTGCGCCGCGAGGTCCGCGGCGCTCATCCGGCTGTAGCTTACGATCTTGTCGAGGTGATGGCCGAGGTCTTTGTAGGGGGTATGGTCCAGCTCGTGGGTCAGCTCGCCCTGCTCACGGAGTGGAATCTCGAGTCCCGGATGCGCCGTCTTGCCGCCGAACCGCCTTCCCCGCTTGAACAGCCGCACCACCCAGTCGCGGCCCCAATGTCCTCGGCGCAGGACGTGGCCGTGAAAGAGATTGCGCCGCTTCACGCGATAGGCTTCGTGTTGCGGCGCGGCGACGACCTGGGCCAGCTCGCTCGCGAGATCCGGACCGATGCGCTCGTCCGCGTCGAGCGCGAACACCCACTCGTTGCGCGCGGCTTCGATCCCGGCGTTGCGCTGTGCCGCGATCCCGGCCACGCCGTTGATCACTCGAGCGCCGGCGGCGGCTGCGCGGGCTGCCGTCTCGTCCTTCGATCCCGCGTCCACGACGATCACTTCGCCGGCCCAGGACAGTCCGCTGACGCAGTCACCGATTTGACTCGCTTCGTTGAGCGTAGGAATGACGACCGTCAGAGGCGCGGTGCCGGAGGGCATGTTCCGTAGTTTAACGAGGTCGTTCCCCCGCGAGCAATCGGCGCCGCGCGATGGCCTCCCGATACACGGTTTCGGTGCGCTCGGCGGTCCGTGGAATCGTGAATTCGCGCCTCACCAGGTCGCGCCCCGCCTCGGCAACGCGCCGCCGGAACGCGTCATCGCCGAGCACGCGCTCGAGCGCACGGGCCCAGGCAGCCGGCTCGAGCGGTGGGACGAGCAACCCGGTTTCCCCCGGGTAGATGAGCTCGGCATTGCCTCCCGCTGCCGAGGCGATCACCGGTACGCCGAGCGACATCGCCTCGAGCAACGCCTGCGAGAGTCCTTCGATGCGCGACGGCAGCGCGGCGAGCGTGGCGAATCGGTAGAAGGCGAGCGGCCGCTCCGTGAACGGCACGTACACGATGTGGTGGCGCGCGGGCACTTCGGCCTGCGCCTTGGCCAGCTCGTCGTCCTGGGAAATCCCGACGAACGCGACCGTGACCGGACGCTCGAGGGCCGGCAAGGCTCTCAGCAAAACCTCCTGGTCCTTGCGGCGCGCGACGACGACCACGACGGGCCGGCCCTGCCCTGCGTCCTGGAGTGCCGCTCGGGCCTGCGCGAGATCCTGCGCCGACGGCTCCGCTGTCACGCGCTCGAGGTCGATGCCGTTCGGAACGACGCGCAGCCGTTCGCGCGGATGGAGGCGCCGGCGCAACGCATTCGCCACGGCGGCGCTGACGGCAATCGTGCGATCCGCGGTCAGGCCCACGGCAATCAGCTCGGGCGGCAGGGTGAGGGGCATGGTGCGGCGGGTCACGACGAACGGCTGCGGCAACCGCCCGCGCCAGCGCAGCCATGTGAGCGCGCGACGGTCGCCCGTTGCATGACTGTTGACGACGTCCACCTGCTCGGTGGCAATCACCTCATGGAGCTGCCGGGCCACGCCTCGCGTCGAGGAGAATTCGAGCGGGACATATTCCAGTGACGGCGTCGCCGCCACCTGGCGCGCGAGCAGTGTCCCGCTGGGGCAACCCACGAGCACGCGGTGCCCACGCTGCGCCAGCTCGCGGCTCAAACTGAAAATGGACTGCGTGGAACCTGCGCCCTCGCCCTGGTGCGTGAGCTGCAGGATCGTGAGCCGTGTGGGACTCTCCGGCATGGACCGAAGCTAGTTATACTGGGACTCCGATGCACGTCGTAGTCGCTTCCCATCACCGGCTCCCGGTCGAAGGCTACGGCGGCCCCCAGCGCGTCGTGGTCGCGCTGGTCCGCGCGCTCGCCGCCCTCGGCCATCGCATTACGTTGCTGGCGCAGCCGGGCACGAAAGTCCCCGAAGCCGCCAAGACGATCGAAGTCGCGCCGCGGCTGTTCAAGGATTCCAATCTCGACCTGAGGAAATACCTCCCCGATAACGCCGACATTCTCCACGCGCACTTTCCATTGAAACAGGGTCCCAAAGGCCTGCCGTTCGTTCAGACGCTGCACGGCAACTGGAAGCCGAACACACCGCTGCCCCCCAACACGATTTTTCTATCGCGCGACCACGCGACGCGTCATGGCAGTACCGCGTTCGTCTATAATGGCCTCGACCCCGCCGAGTACATCTACCGGCGCCGCAAGGAAAAGTGGGATCTGTTTCTGGGGAAACTGCACAGCGATCGCGGCTATCACTGGGCGGTCGACGCCGCGAAGCGCACCGGCCGGCCGCTGATCATCGCCGGCGGCTGGCGCCCGAGCTTCACCGGGGGGATCAAATACGTCGGTGAGGTGGGCGGCAAGCGAAAGGCGGTGTTGCTGGCGCGCGCGCGCTGCCTGTGGATGCCGGCGCAGTGGGACGAGCCCTTCGGCCTGCCGACGATCGAGTCGCTGTTCTCCGGCACGCCCGTGCTCGGAACCCGGCGCGGGGCACTGCCGGAGATTCTCACGGCGGATGTCGGCGCCACGTGCGCGACGCTCGATGAGATGATCAAGGCCGCGCAGACGATCGGCACTCGCGCGCCGGAAGCGTGCCGTGCCCGCGCGGAGCGTCACTTCACATCGCTGGTGATGGCGGAAGCATACGTCCGGATGTATCAGGCGATGATGAGCACCGGCACACTCCCACCCGGGCAAGCCACATAGAGCGCGACTTGCGGCGCGTGCTGCTGCTTGGCGGTGCGCTGCGTTTGCTCGCCGCGGTGTTCAGTCAGGGATTTCTCGCGAGCGACGATCACCACGTCGTCATCGCGGCCGCCGACCAGATCGCGAGCGGCGCCGGCCTGCCGCCGACCTACGCGCGCTCGGCGCTGTTCCCCGGCGTCATCGCCGGCATCATGACGGTTACCCGCACGCTGGGCATCCACGATCCAGGGATCGAGATGATGGCGGTCCGGCTGGTCCAGGCAGGGTATTCGTTGTTCGTCGTCTATCTCGTTTACAAGATCCTGTCTCCCCCGCCGCCGTCCCCGTCCTCACCGCCGGACCCGCTTCCCGTCTCAGGCGTGGGGACACGCAGGGTGAACCCTGCATTGATTGGCGCGCTCCTCACCGCCGTGTTTTTCGCCATGCCGGTCACATCGGTGCATCAACTCGAAGAATCCGTGTGTCAGGTGCCGCTGCTGGCAGCGTATTGGTGGTGGCACCGGAGTGCAGGCGGTCGTCAGTCATCGGTTTTCGGGCTTGCGACGGGCGCCGCGCTCGGGGTCGCGCTCATTCTGCGGTTTCCGCTGATCGGGCTCATTGGCGCTTTTCTCTTGATCGCGACGTTCCAAGCTCGGCCGGTCGCAACCAAGCTCTCACTGCTGGCTGGGCTGCTGCTCATCCTCGTGGCTCAGGGCTACGGCAATGCGCTGATCAATCATGAGTGGTGGTATTCCTTCAAGGAGCGGCTCGGTCCGATGCTGCATCCGGGTCGAATGGCGGTCGAGGCGGAAGGCTATCCGCACAGCCCGCCATGGCACTATCTGCTGACATTGCTGGCCGCGTTGATCCCGCCTGTCTCGGTCTTGCTGCTGGCCTCGGCGGTGCGAGCCGGGATCGAGCGGCGCTTCCTGCTGCTGAGCGGCGGCGTGGTCGCGTTTCTGGTGAGCCACAGCCTGATCGCAAACAAGCAGGAGCGCTTTGTGCTTCCTGTCCTGCCCCTGCTTTTCATTTTGATGGTCGCCGGGTTGCCCTGGCTCTCCGCGTGGATCGGACGATGGTACCGGACGATGTGGGGATACTTCTGGACGGTGAACGCGGCGCTTGTGCTCGTGCTGACGTTCAGTTTTTCAAAGAAGGATCGCGTCGCGCCCCTCCTCTACGTGTACCGTCGTCACGACGCTACGGGAGTGCTCGTCGCGCAGTACAACCAGACCTTCACGGTGCCCTCGTATTACCTCGGTAAACCGGCACCGTCGCTGCTGGTCGTGAAGGAACGCGATGCGATCCAGATGGCCGGTTCACCGATCAACTACGTCGTTCTCTACAGCGACTCCCCAGAAGCGGATCGCGCGTTTCTGGCGGGCGCGTTGCACGCAAATCTCACGCTCCTGACCGAGATCACGCCGAGTCTCACCGATCGCATTGCGCACGCGATCAACCCGAGGCACAACAAGGCACGGACGGCGCTGATTTACACCACGACGTAGTTGCGGAACTCGAAGACCCGGGCGCCGGTAAGCCGCTCGATCCAATCCGAGATGTAGAAGCGCACGTGCTCCGGCTTGAACCGGCGGGGCCCGATCACGCGATCAGGATCATGGGCGCGTTCCGCGATCCACTCACGCGCCGCGGCGGGATGCGACGCCGTGAAGTCGCGCAGCAAGGGAATCCACTCGAGGAAGCCGCGCGCCTGCTCCTTGTCGAAGCGATTCCCGCCCCATGGGTAGATCGTCTTGGAGATCTCGAGTTTTTCCTTGATGGCTTTGGCGGGGCGTGCCCAGCCGTAGTGGAACATCTCCGCGTCGGTGGGTCGGGCGCGGATCTTCCTGTAGTCCGGGCCGACCCGGAACCCCTGCGCGCCTTGATAGGGCCGGATGTCCTTCCCGAGGCGGATGCAGCGCACTTCGCGGCGGTACCAGCGCCGGCTCGTCGCGATCCGATCGAACCCCCCGTAAAAGTGCAGGTACTTGACGAGCAGCCCCTCGACGCGCTCGTCGCGATCCCACGCCGCGACCTTCTCCTTGAGGATGCGCGCGCCGCGCTCGTGCAGGACCTCGTCGGCCTGGATGTAGATGCCCCACGATCCGCGGCACGCGGCCATCGCGCGCTGCGTCTCGATGGACAACATGATGTTCTTCTTGGTGAAGTCCCATTCGGTGTCGATGATCCGTACGCGCGGGTCCTGCACCGACGCCACAAGATCGCGCGTCTCGTCCTCGGATTTGCCGACGTTCACCACGACTTCGTCGCTCACCTC